>JAJPKD010000115.1 GCA_021323895.1 Acidobacteriota bacterium
GTTTCAACAAAGCGCGGCCTCTTTCGGAAGCGACCGCGGGCGTTGGGAGCGCGAACTCCGCAGCGATGAAACCGCCGCTTTATCGCCGCACCGGCGCGATGCGCATTCCGGGACGGCGTGGCGCGCGGCCACCGGCAACGGAAGAGATTGGCATCACGATTTGGCGGCTGCGTCCGGCACGCGATAACGATCAGGGTGGGCGCGTGCTCGTGCTCGATGGCTTAAAACAGATGCAGTACACGCCCGAACGAATCGAAGCGAATACGCCGCTCAACGTCGGCGATCGCGTGCGCATCACCGTCGAATCGCCGCGGGCCGGATTTCTTTACATCGTCGATCGCGAGCAATACGTGGACGGCTCGTTGGGCGAACCGATGCTCATTTTCCCGACCCTGCGCACGCGCGGCGGCGACAATCGCGTAATGCCGGGACGCCTGATCGACATTCCCGCGCAAGAGGATCAGTACAGCTATTTCACGGCCGCGCCTGCCGGCTCGCGCCGCGATCAAGTCGCTGAAGTGCTTACTTTCATTCTGGTCACCGCGCCGCTTCAGTTGCAGATCGCCGATCAGCCAATCAAGTTGGCTGAGCAGCAGATGGCAAGCTGGGAGAAACTCTACGGCGGCGTGGCGGAAACTTTGGAGTTGGTCGGCGGCGCGGGCCGCACCTGGACCAACGAAGAAAAATTGGCGGGCATGGCGAACGGCCGGCAGCTCACGCAAGGCGGGCCGCCGCCACAAACTGTTTATCGGGTTGCGCGCAAGACCGGCAGTCCGTTGCTGGTGACCGTGCCGCTCCGTTACGCCAGATGATTGAGTTGTATTGACCACGTCGCGTCTTTCGAAATCGTCAGAGGCAAAACTACAGGAGGATTCTGCAAACATGTTACGCAAACATTCAATGAAAAAGGCTCTGCTCGTTCTCGGTTGCCTGGCTCTGATCGGCCTGGCCATCGCCGCAACTCCGCCACCGAATTCGGCCGCGGAATTTTCCGGACGCGAGATCCTGAGCGTCAGCCGGATCGCGCATGGCGGCCCCGATTATGCGAACCTGCAATACGTGACCGTGAAGGCCGGCGGCTTTGTGAACGCGGTCGCCTTCGGAGGTATGGGCGCGAATCCGCTCGGCGGCATGGCTGAAGTCAAACTCAACATCACCGATTATCAGGACAAGCAGTTGCGACGTCGGCTGGAAGTCGCGCCGACAGCCACGTTGCCCGGTCGCACGTATTTGGTGTTGACCGGGTCCACGGGTGGTGGCATGATTTTCGGAAACGAGTTTCGCGTGCGCGAAGCTGCGGCCTCGCGACACTGGGGCATGATGGGCTTCGACACTTTGAATCGCGCGATCGAAGGCTCGCTGGTTTCTGCGCGTCAGGCCGATGAAGGAAATGACTACGTCGTCGAAGTAAAATTCAATGCGGATGACACGGTTCGCTATTGGATTAATAAGCAGTCATTCCTCATCGACAAAATCACGACGCGCTATCGCAGTCAGGTCTTGATTGAAGAACAGCGCAGCAACTATCGCCGCGCCGATTGAATGATGCTGCCGTTTCACATCATCACGCGTTTGCAGGGGCAGCCGCTCGCGGATTTGGATATCGTCAGCTATGACTTGAAGAGTACCGTTCCCGCGGCGACATTCACTCTCACGGCAACGCCCTAGCCGATGTTTACGATCAAGCCATTTCGAATCATTCAGATCGTTTCGGCGATCGGCGCGCTGTGCATCGCCGCCGCCAGCGTTACTCCCGCCACCGCCCAACCTCGCACGATCGATTCCTGGCTTGAATTCAAATTTGACGCGCGCGCCTCGATCGGAGACGCGCGCAACCCCGCGGTAATTCTTCCATCATCGATGGCGTCGCTGCTGGGCGATATGCCCATGAAGCAGAGCGGCGACTTCGTCTTCATTCCCGCAGCTCAGTTACAAGAGATGGCTGCGAATCCTTTGATGGCGATCGCGCTCGCGCCAATTCTTAAGCAACTGTCGAACGTGAAATCGTTCGATGGATTCAATGCAGTCGATCTGACCAGCACGATCAAGAATTTGCCCTCCGAACTTATCGAGGCGCCCGACGCTGCCGCACGCAAAATAAGTCCGCAGAACACCGAGGAAATCAGAACGCTCCTGCGCGACGGTGACATTGTTTTTGGCTCACACGTGATCAACTACATGACCTGGGGACGCTTCAATCATGTCGCGATTGTCGTTGACGCGTCGCGCGGCTTGATCGCTGAATCGACGGCTGAATTACCTACCGACATGCCCGGTGTGCGCGTGGTCGACTGGAAAACCTTCGCGGCCGGCTACTCGCACATCGGGGTTGTCAGGTTGAAAGGAAGTTCGGCGAACGAAATTCCGCGCGTGGTAACTTGGGTGAATGAACGAAAGGGCAAGCCCTATCGCTGGCCAATCATTCAGGGTTTGGACAAGTTAGATCAACGCCGCTTCTATTGCAGCCAGCTTGTTTGGCTCGCATTCAAAGACGTGCTGAACTTCGATCTCGATGTCGATAAAGGCGTGATCGTCTTTCCTGACGATATTTATTACTCGAAGGACTACGTTGAGGTGATTGTGCCTTAACGGAGCGCGGGCATCTATGCCCGCAGAGCGCAAAGCGCGAACACATCGTCTGGATTAATGAGAATTCAGACAAAGAAGCGGCAAGGATGCCCGCTCTCCTACTTCCACTCACCCACCAAGACAAACGGCGCCCAATAAAACGGGGCGCTGTACTTCCCTTCTTTGATCATTGCCAGTTGCGCATCACGAAGCGACGAGGCCGGAGGCTGGGGGCTTGCCGCCAGCAAACGGCGATAGAAATCTGTCATCAAGTCGGCGGTCGATTTGTCCGCGACAGACCAAAGTGAAACACCGACCGTCGGCGCGCCGGCGTACATGAAAGCGCGCGTCAAACCAATCACGCCTTCGCCGCGCTTCTCTTTGCCCAAGCCGGTTTCACACGCGGAAAGCATCACGAGCGGCGCGCCTAACTTCAAATTGAAGATTTCGTCCGTGCGCAAGAAGCCGTCATTCGATTTGTTGCCAACCAACGAAAGCACGACGCCCGTGAACTGCGGCCGTTCGGCGTCGAGCAGGCCATGCGTCGCCACGTGCACAAATCGATAGCCACTCATGTCTCGGCCACGCACATTGTCTTCGCTCGCGTTGAGATCCATCCACACGTCGGCTTTGCTGCTGCCGGCTTGAGCGATCTTCGCAATCTCTTCGGCTTCGGTGCGCGTGCCTGAAAGACGAGCAAGATGCAAACCGGAAGTCGGCGCGCTGTCTCCAGCGACATCATTCACAGCGCTTTCCAAACCTAAGCCCAGCCCGCGCGTCTCGGCTGAAGACGATGCCGCCCCACTTCCCTTCGCGCGCGGATCGTCAGCACTGAAAACGGGATCGGCGACGAGCAGCATTGCTTTGCCAGATGCCCCGCTCGATCCTGATCGAATTGCGCCGATTACTGAGGCTGAAGGCGAGTAAACGATCTCATGCGACTTGATCAGATAATCCAACGACGCATAATCCGGTGCGGGCGAGGCGCCCGCCCCAGTTTTCACCAACGCCTCAAACGGCACGTAATTCAGTGCGCCATCCGCGACAATGAGCAGCCGCTTGTCGGCAATGAGCGCAGCCGCCGGTTCAATGACTGTTTTGTAAAGAGCGTTCGCAGCTGCAACGAACGGCGCCAGATCTTCGGAAGGGCCTTGCACGATCCCTAGGCCGCGTTGCTGGTCCGCCGCTACATCGATGCCGACAATTCGTCGTTGCAGCTTTGGTGGAATCAGCGCCGCGCGAAAATCCGTGGCGAGCTTATCAACCTCGCTGCGTCGCGGCAGCTTGTAGAGCGAAACCGTGGACCGCGCAACCGCAAACAAGTACGACGCGTCATTACCGAGCGCGTATTCCACCAGCACTGTATTGTCATCGAGAACCCTCTGCTGCACGTCATCGAGCGACAGCGGCTGCGCCCCAGTCAACGCGGCATACTTCGGGCTCGCCGTGCGAATCTGATTTTCGATCTGATCGAATTCCGTCTGTAGCTTGTCGAGTTCCTTTTCCAAATCAGACGGTTTGTCCTTCGCATCTCCCGAGAGCGCGATACCCGTCAGCATTTCCGCGATCTGCTGTTGTCGATCGAGATTGTCCTGTTTCTTCTTCAGTAAATCAGGCGGGACTCCTTCGGTAATTTGCGCGTTCACCTCGCCCAGCATGTCGAGTAGCGAACGCGCCCGGCCCGCCTCAGTGATGCGGAAAGATTCGGCCGCGTAATCGAGCGCTTTGCCGTTCAGCGCGCCTCCCGCGGTCGAACTCATCAGCGCCATTTCTGCGAACGCGCTCGACGCTTCGTCGTAAACGTCACTGGTCGTCGCGAGAAAAGTCGTGCGTGATTCGTCGGCGCGCAGACTCCCAGCGCGAATCGTCTCGATAGTCTTGAGCGCGTCCCGATAAGCACCCAACGATTGCTCACGCAGCTTCGCGGCGTTGCTCTCTTTTTCCTGCGCAGCCTGCATCCAAAGCGCGCGCCCGAGTCCACGCTGCGCCGGCCACATCAAATCCAGTCGCTCATCTTTCTTCGCGCCGTCGGCAGCGTCATTGAACATCTTCGCAGCGTCTTTGAAGCGGCCTTCACGCAACGCAACATCGCCGAGACTGGTGCGCGCCGCCGCGCGAAAGCGTCGCGTCTGTCCGAGCTTCGCCACAATCGGCAGGGCGCCGCTGCCGGCATCGAGCGCGTTCTGGAAATGCTTGCGCGCGGTTTCGAGATCGTTGTTCGCGAACGCGATCCGGCCCGTACCCAACTCATAAGTCATGTAAACGATCGCCACGCGATACTCATCGAGTTCCTTTTTCGTTTCGAGCAAACCGATTGCCGTGCTGGTCGGCGTGGCAATGCTCACGTTTCCCGTCGAGACACTGCCGATGATGCCGCCCAGACCGCCGAACCGGCGCGTGGCTTTCGCTGCCGCGCTCTCCGGCTTCTTCACGGTCATCGACAGGTACGCCGTGCTCGCGTCCGACATTCGGCCCAACCGATAGTTCGTATCGCCAATCTTCGCCAGCATCAGGTTCGCATTGAAGCCGTTATCGACCGCGCTCGCGGCGGTTTCAGTCGCGGCCCCCACCGTGCTCCCAGCGCGATTGGCGACGCTGTTCGCAGTCGACGCTGAAACTTGATCCTTGCCGCTGGCGACGACGAACGATTGATAAGCCTGCTGGTAATGGTCGAGCGCGACTTTGTACTGGCCTTGAATCAAATAGAGATCGCCGAGCGCATCTTCCGTCGCGGCAATTCCGCGCGCGTTGCTTACCTGCTTGAACGCACCGAGTGCGGATTGAAGTAGCGGCAAGGCCTGATCGGCGTGACCTTGTTTGAGTAAAGCGCGGCCTCGAGAGAGTGAAGTTGAAGGATCGCTTTGGGGAACGGATGCAGCGCTCCCGCTTGTCCGAACAATAAATGATCCAAAGACACCGATCGCGATTGCCAGCACTGTGAGCGCAAAATATTTGTAGAACCGCATCTCTGTCAAAGCGCCGTCAAGCCGGCGCACTCCAAATTTTACTTATGAACCAGATCCAAAATCGTCACCAACACCGGCGCATTGGTTGACGCGTTCATGCGGATCACCGACGGCTGCGGCGCGGTTTGGTCCAAACCGAGCCCGCGCGTGGTCGCAAGCTGCTCCTTATCAGTCTGCGCTTGGCCCACGGTGTTGCTAGTCACGATCTTGACGTCGGCTTTGGCGGCTTGCTGAATCATCTGCCAGACCTGGTCCGACGGATGCCACGGGCACTTGTCTTTGTTCGTGCTACAAAAACTGACAAGCGCATCTGAGATCGGCACATCAGCCAGCGGCTCGCGCGTCACGACCACGAACAGATGTTCAGTCGCCGGATTACCGTAGAACTGAAACCACTTCAAACGCTCGTCGGTTTCGACGGTTGACGGCACATCGATGGGCACGTGCGCTTCGATCCAATTGTCTCCGCCTTCGAGCCGCGCGTCGGGATAAATCATCTCCGGCGCGCCGTCACCTTCGGTATGAAAGACATAAACATAACCGTCGATATTCGGTTCGAGCGAAATGCGGATGCGATCTCCGTTCTTAAATTCGCGCGTCGGATCGATGCGCACCGCGCGCCCGTTGATGTCACGCATGAAGATCGTGTAGCCGAGGGCGATTGACTCCGTGCGCGAAGGCAAAGAATTCTTGTTGGCGTTAGCAGTAGTCGCAGCACCGCTGTTCACATTCTTCGCCGTGTTGGCGTTCTTCGCGCTGACCGATGATGAAGAGCTATTCGTGTTGCGCGGAGGCCGGCGATGCCGGCGCGCCGGCGCGTTCGCGTTCGTCGTTTTCGGGCGGGTGCTGAGAAACGCGCCGCGTACGTCATCGTCTTGTTGGGCATTAGCGATTAATAAAACACAGCCGACAATAACCGCAGCTAACGGCACGATTAATAGTTTTGATTTCATTTCATTGCCTCTCGAAAGGTATCAGAAGCCCGAACGTCAGGGAGGGCCAGGTCGATTAACTAGCCCTCTCTGACGGTCGGGCTTCTGATACCGTGAACTTATTTGTGTTCGATCTTCACTTTGAACCCAACCGGCGATCCTTCCGCGGCCGTTTGCGGGACTTTCACCGAAACGAACGGCGACGCGCCCGTTTTGATGACTTCGGTGCCGAGCAAGTTCGCTTTGTATTGCGCAATCGCGTCGTCGAGTTCCTTCTGCTCTGCGGCGCTCAGCTCTTTGAGGGCGTCGGCATTGAGAAAATCGGGGGATGTCAGGGGCGTGCTGGAAAAAATGATCGTGAATTCATCAGTGCCTGAATTCTTGTCGAGGTTCAGCCAGCTCTCGTTCTTGCTCGTGTCCGCTGGGAAAGAAAAGTCCTGGCCGCTCTTCACTTCATTCGTTTCCACGCCAAATTCCGACGAAGGCTTCGCGGTCAGAAAAGTAGTCGGCGCGTTGTTTTCGCCGGGACCGATGATGTAGAGATATCCGTTCTCACTCGGCGAGAAATGAAACTTGAATTGCTGGCCCGAATTCATGTGAAGTGGCTCATCAGCGCGGACCGCTTCTGATTTGTCTTCACTGTTCACCTGCAGCCAGGACCGGCCAACTTCGTGTCCGCCGGCGACATCGGTCCCCGCCGTCGTCGGCTTTGTTGCAGTGGCTGTGTTGTTGTTGGGGGAGCCGCTCATGAAACGAATGACAGCAAATCCGCCCACGCCGATTACTAAGAGCACAACCACCGCCGCGATGCCGACAAAAATCAGCGGCGAAGTTTTGCGCGGCGATGCAACCGATGGTTCGACCACGATTGGTTGCGCCGCGAATGGCTGCGAGACTTGTGTGACCGGGGCTGCGGCAATTGGTTTCGGTGACGAGACCACCGTAGGCATCGTGGCCGCCTGGCTCGGAATCGGTTGTTCGATCTCGTTGATGCCGGTCACGAGCGTGGCCGCGGTTTGATGAGGCGATGTCGGTGTTCCGTGGGAACACGTCGCAGGCGCTTCGAATTGCACGTCCGGCAAAGAAGTCGCCGGCGAGATTCCTTCCGAAGACAATGAAGCGAGCAATTCTCTCTCTAATTCACCCGCAGTTGCTTGCCGCGCGCTGCGATCCTTGGACATTGATCTCGCGATGACCCGGCTGAAACTCTCCGAAACACTCGCATCGACTTCATTCAGCAAAGGCGGCGTCACCATGATGTGTTGGCGGCGCAACTCCGCGAGCGTCATGCCGCTGAACGGCCGTTTGCCGGCGATGATTTCGTAAAAGACGCAACCCAAACTGTAGATGTCCGCGCGGCCGTCAATCTCTGAATTGCCATCGTCAGGCAGTTCACCCCATTGCTCGGGCGACATGTAATAAGGCGTACCGAGCATCTGGCCGGCGATCGTCAGATTCGTGTTGCCGGTTCGTTCCGCTCCGGCGACTTCGCGCAACTTCGCGATGCCGAGATCGAGCAGCTTCACGACTGGCTCGCCGCCCGTCGTGGCCTTTCCGATCATGATGTTTTCAGGCTTGAGATCGCGATGCACGACACCCATCGCGTGCGCCGCGTTGAGCACGCTCATGATTGGGCCAAGCACGGCGACGGCTTCGGCGGCCGAGAACTTTCCGCGCTTGCGCAATTCAACGTCGAGCGTGTTGCCCTCGACGTACTCCATGACGAGATAGATCGTGCCGTCCGCAGACGTGCGCAGATCGTAAACCGTGACTGCGTTCGGATGACGAAACCGGCGCGCGGCCTGGCCTTCGCGCTGGAAGCGACGCAGCCACTCGGTGTTGCTGCGCATCTCCGGCGGCAGCACTTTGATGGCGACGCGATCGCCGAGCAGGATGTGGCGCGCCCGATACACGGCGCCCATGCCGCCTTTGCCGAGCATCGCTTCGATTTGATATTGACCGTCGAGCGCGGTGCCGACGAGTGAACAAACGTCCTCTTCCAGAACTTCCCCGTCTTTCGGGCAGAAGCTCACGGCATCATCGAATTTTTCGTTGCAGAGCGAGCAGTACTTCATGGGTGGATTAGTTTACAACGAAGATGGGAGTGTCAGAAGCCCGAGCGAACACCACACGTTAGAGAATTAGCCGCAGATGAACGCGGATTTGCGCGGATAAATAAAGGAAACAACAACTGATGTTTCGGATCCGCGTCGATCCGCGTGAATCTGCGGCTAATCTGCCAACGTCGCCCGCCCTGACGGTTAGGCTTCTGACACCGTCAGTAGATCTTCTCGACGTATTCAGCCACCATGCGGTCGCTGCTGAAACGCGGCACCAGTGTCAGGATCGAGCGCTTCATCATCGCAATCCAGCGGCGCGGCAAATCTTCGGCATCGCGCTCGTAGAACCGCGGAATCACTTCTTCGGCCAGCACTCGATAGGTCGATTCTGCGTCTTGGCGATCGGCTTCGGCTTCCCCTAATTCGCTCAAATCGCCGATCGCGAAGCCGTTGTCGCCGTCATAACCTTCCAGCCACCAACCATCGAGCACGGAAAAATTCAGCCCGCCGTTGACCGCCACTTTTTCGCCGCTCGTGCCCGACGCTTCCATCGGTCGGCGCGGCACGTTCATCCAGACATCGACGCCCTGGACCAACTGGCGCGCGATTTCCTGATCGTAATCTTCGATGAAAGCCACGCGCTGTCTTACCGAAGGATCGCGCTGCCAATCGAGCAGCTTCTGCAAGATTTGCTTGGCGCCCTGATCCTGCGGATGGGCTTTGCCCGCGAAGACAAATTGCACCGGACGATCCGAATCATTGATCAACTTCGTCAGGCGATCCGTGTCGCTCAGGAGCAAGTCCCAACGCTTGTATCCGGCCACACGCCGCGCAAATCCGATCGTCAGGATTTTCGGATCGAACATGGTTCGCGCGGCTTCGATGTAGTCTTCGTCCTCACCGCGCGCGAGACGTGCATCGAAAGCATCATCACGGATGAAGGCCACAAGTCGCTGTTTCAACAACTGATGCGCTTTCCAAAGTCTTTCATCGCCAAGAGTTTCGATTCCGTAGGCCCAGACGCCGGCGTCGCGCGCGCGCTCGATCCAATCTTCGCCGACGGTTTCCTCATAGACATGCCGCAACAACGGCGCCACCCAGGTCGAAGGATGCACGCCGTTTGTGATTGACGTGATGGGAACTTCACTTGCGGGAACGCTCGGCCACATTTTGTGCCAGAGTTCGCGTGAAACTTCGCCGTGTTTCTTGCTCACGCCGTTGCTCGAGCGACACATGCGCAAAGCAAGCGGCGTCAAGCCAAACCATTCCTGCGCACCGCCCTTCACGCGGCCGAGTTTCAAGAAGTCATCCATCGACAGGCTCAGAGCCTGTCGCGACCAATCACCGAAGCATTTATCCACGAGAGCAGCTTCGAATTCGTCGTGCCCCGCGGCGACTGGCGTGTGCGTGGTAAAGACGCACCGCTCGCGCACGCGGCTCGCCGCTTCCATGAAACTGATGCCGTTAGCTTTCATGTACTGATGCGTTAACTCCAGCGTGAGAAATGCTGAATGACCTTCATTCAGATGAAAGACGGCGGGTTCGATGCCGAGTTTCTCAAGCAAACGCACGCCGCCAATTCCCAGCATCATCTCTTGCACGAGACGCGTCTCGCGATCGCCGCCGTACAAGTGACCAGTCACTAAGCGATCGGTGACTTCATTTTCCGAAACATTTGTGTCGAGCAGATAAAGCTGAACGCGGCCAACATCCGCTCGCCAAACGCGCGCGTAAACATCCCGGCCGCGCATCGTGACTCTAATCAGTAATGCCTGACCTTGATTATCGCGGACCTCGTGCAGCGCGAATTCGTCTGAATGATTCTCGCGATATTGTTCTTCCTGCCAGTCATCGCGTCGCATACGCTGGCGGAAATAACCAAAGCGGTAGAACAATCCAATGGCAACTAACGGCAGATTCAAATCACTGGCTGATTTCAAGTGATCGCCTGCGAGAATTCCCAGGCCGCCAGAGTACAAAGGCAGTGAATTATGAACGCCGAATTCCGCGCAGAAATAGGCAACCGGATTCGCGCGGGTGATGCGCTGCGAAAGTTGCAGCTTTGACCAAGGGCGCGTTTCGCTCAGGTAGGCGTTGAATTGTTCGTGCAGTTTTTGGATACGATTCGCGTAAAGCGGATCAGCGGCAACTTCGCTAAGGCGCAAATCAGAAACCTGGGTCAGCAACAGGCGCGGATTTTGTTCGCACTGTTGCCACAGGTTGGGATCGAGATCGCGAAAAACCTCCGCGCCATCGGGCGCCCAACTCCACCAGTAGTTCCACGACAGCGGTTCCAGTGGTTGCAGCGGCGGCGGCAGTTCGCGCCGCGCGTTTTGCTGATCGACTTCGTTTTCAGTTTCAGGACTCATCGCGTCAATGCAATTAGACAAAAGTAAGGCGGCTGCTGCCGCCAAAAAAAGAAGTGTGATTTTGCAGAAAGTATTACGTTACGTCAATCGAAGCTGGGTCGGTGCCACGTGCGATAGCGAGATGATCGAGCGTGTCAGTACCGCGAGCGGATTGACTGTTCCTTTGATTTGAGAAAGAGTCGCACTTATGTTGCTTTCTTGTTGATGTCTCTTAATGATCCCTCGCGTTCGCGCGATACTGACACTTACTCACCGAACTTCTGATTCACGAGAAATATTCGCGCGTCCTGCTCTCGAAAGAAAACTAACCGAACCTCGCTCAGTTGCCGGTCGCGCCAAAGAAAATTTTCGATGGTCCCCGACGATACAATAGCGGCTTCCGCTCGCGGATATCCATAAACTCCCGTGGAGATTGACGGAAACGAAATTGTCGCCAGATTCTTCTCAACCGCCAGCGTCAAAGAGTTGTGATAACAATTGCCAAGCAACTCAGCCTCGCGGCCACCCTGCTGTCCATAGATTGGGCCAACGGTGTGAATCACATAGAGCGCGGGCAGATTTCCTCCGGAAGTAATCACCGCCTCGCCGGATGGAAGTCCTTCCGGAAAGCGCGTACGACGAATCTCGCGGCACTCTTCCAAGATTTTCGAGCCGCCAGCCCGATGAATCGCGCCATCAACTCCGCCGCCGCCAAGCAGAGATGAATTCGCCGCATTCACGATCGCATCAGTGTCCTGCTTGGTGATGTCGCCGACCACGACGCGCACTCGCCCATCCAAAAAACCAGTGTTCACTTCGCTGCTCATCTGATTTCAGTCTGCGGCTGCGTCTTCCTGTCGCTGCTCAACACTGATCTCGTCGAACATATCCTGTCGTCTCAAAGCTTCCGCGACGCCTTTGGCTTTATGTTCAGTCAACGGATGTTCGGCATCGTTGCTCGAGATTTCAAAAACGCGCTCATCGATCATGTAAACGCCCAGCGAGCCCAGCGTCACGCCCGGCGTCACTTGAATATCGTCCATGTTGTGAATCTTGAAATTGCCGTGCTGCTCAACCCAATCTTCGATGAAGGGATCGCGCAGCGCGTGTTCGGCTTCGCTTTCGGTCAGATAAGCGCCTTCGACAATTAGGCAATATTCTTGGCCTTTGTTTTCAGTCATGTTCGGGAAAGTACGCGAGCGCGGAAGCGGGCAAGGCGTCCGCAATCCGAAGACTGGGGGCGATCGAAGCTCTATTGGCGGTCATCGCGAAGGCCAATGACGAGAATTTTTCACCGGCCTGATTTATGCGCGTAACTTTAGCATTGACCGCGGTCGTAGCGCCAGACTTTTGTGCGAGACAGGCAAAACAAACGCCGCGACAACGTGTATCGCGGCGTCTTTTATCCCAAATTGTTGATTTGCGAAATTTACGAAGCAGTAGCGTACTGTCGATTCAACTGCTCGCGCAACCTGCTGAAATACGAATCGAAAGTCACGAATCCGGTGGTGCCCTGGAAGAAGGCCTTGCCTCCCGTTTCGTTCGAGACTCGATTCAAAGAGCTTTGGCCATAGCTCGCCGCGAGAAAACTGCGGCTCGTCAAACCAACCGACGGTGCATAGAACGAAAAGATCGCCACGTCGCGTCGGTTCGCTTCCTTGATAGCGCGATCGATATCGACCGTGTGGCCGGCGCTGTCCACGTCAAAGCCTCGCGAAGTGTCGAGTCCATCGGAAATCAACAAAACGGCATTAGGCCCTTTCCAGTTCGCGGCGAATTTCTTCAGCGCTTCGATCACTTCGACGTAAGGGTTATAAGCCGACGCGGAAGTGCTGGCGATCGGGATACGCAACGAATTCGCCGCGCGAGGCAAATCAGTTGTGAACGGCTGCCGCACTTGCAAGGTTCCGGCAGTGATATAACCAATCATTACTCGCGATCCATTCGGCAGAGATCGAATAAAGTCACGCGTCACACCGAGTTCGTTACCAACCTGGGAAGTCAAATCATCCTGAATCAGAATCGCAATGTTCAATGGTTCGCGCACGCGAGCAGCATCGCTGTCTTTCGTTTCGGCGTTCGCGATTGAGGATGCGCCGAGACTCATACTCATGAAGATCGACGCGATTAAGAACGCAGAAATTCTTCTAAACATGTTTACACCTCAACCAGCAAACAAGCTGGTTTTTCCTTTCAAATTTCGATTGTCTGGGTCGGTTCTAAGATGCGAAGCGAGGCACAAAGGTTGGCGCGGAGCGCCGACATCCTTGTCGGCGGGTCGCGGGCATCCTGCCCGCTCGCGAAGTGCGTAACGTTATTTGTGCAACTGACAGACACCGCTTGCGTCACACGGCGGTGGTACGCCGAACAGTGTGTAGCGACGCGATGCCAGCCAGTGATAGAAGATTGGCCCAAGTTTGGTGAACGGCCACACCGACATAAACGGGGCGAGCCATTTCCAAAGCGGCAGGACTTTGATGACCTCGATCCACGCGAAGTAGCCTTTGGCCCAACGACCGTCCGGCGTGCGCGCGTGCATCTCTTCAGCCATCTCTTCCCGCGTGTGTGGTGCGGCGCGTTTCAGAATTTCTGGATCGTTGTAATCCAGCCATTCAATGCGATGGGCTCGATCGAGCGGCTCAACATGCGCGCGCATCCAGCGACAGAGGTTGCAGTTGCCGTCGGTGTAAACTTCAGTTTTCTGGACGGTTTGATCCATTGTTTCAGGGGCATCATACGTCAATTTGCCTTTGATATGGCGGCTCGGATAAATTACATCGCAATCCGCTAGTCACATCCGCCTTTTCAGCACTTGAAACCGAGGGATGTTCATCGGAATTTGATCTCTGAAAGGACTCATTCGCTTCTATGAAAGTCTACGACACTGAGCACATTCGCAACCTTGCGGTCATTGGACATGGCGACGCAGGGAAGACGCAACTGATAAGTTCGCTTCTCTACGTCGCAGGCGCCACTTCCCGCTGGGGCAAAGTCGATGAAGGCACGACCACGACCGATTACGACGAAGATTCAATCGCCCGCAAGTTCACGCTCAACACCGCAGTCGCCCACCTCGAACACAAAGAAACCAAAGTCAACTTAATCGACACACCAGGATACGCCGCGTTTGTTTCGCACGCCCGGCCGGCGGCGCGCGTGGCTGATTGCGGCATAGTCGTAGTTGACGGCGTCAAAGGCGTCGAGGTGCAGACAGAGAAAGTTTGGAATTATGCGAATGAGTTCATGCTGCCGCGCATGATGGTAGTCACGAAGCTGGACAAAGAGCATTCGGATATCGGCATCGCACTCGACAGCGCGCACAACGTTTTCAAAAGAGCGATAGTTCCCTTCACGCTGCCAATCGGCAAGGAACACAACTTCAAAGGCATCGTCGATGTCGTTCACATGAAGGCATACGAATTTGATCCTGATCGTGGCAAAGCTAAAGAGATCGACATTCCCGCGGAAGGCCGAGACGTCATTGATAAGACTCGCGAGCGCATCATTGAGCTGGTCGCCGAATCAGACGACGCGTTAATGGAGAAGTATTTCGAGCAAGGCACACTCGAAGATTCAGACGTGCTGCCGAACATCACGAAAGCAATCGCCGCCAGCAAGCTCTGCCCGGTGTACGCGGTGTCCACAAAAAATCTCGTCGGCCTCCAGATTCTGCTCGATCATATAGTCGAGTTCGCTCCTGATCCTGCACATCACGAAGCCGAGCACGGCAAAAACGAGAAAGGCGAAGACGAATCGCGCAAGTATTCCAACAGCGAATCGTTTTCGGCTTATTGTTTTCGCACGATCGCCGATCCGTTTGCCGGCCGCATCAACGTCTTCAAAGTGATCAGTGGAAAGGTCGGCACCGATGCGACCGTTTACAACTCGACGCGCAGCGTCTCGGAACGTTTGGGCGCGTTGCATACGATTCAGGGCAAGCAGCTCGATAAAGTTCCGGAAGCGAATGCCGGTGACATCATCGCCTGCGTGAAACTGAAAGAAACTCAGACAGGCGACACGATGTGCGATAAGGCGCATCAGATCATTTACGATCCGGTCCAATACCCCGAAGCGGCAATTGCGTTCGCGATCGAGCCAAAGTCGCGTCAGGACGAAGAAAAGATCAGCGTCGCCATTCACAAGATTCTGGAAGAAGATCCGGCGCTCTCGTTCACGCGCGACGCGCAGACCAAAGAGTTTCTGCTCGCCGGCTCAGGCCAGGTCCACGTCGAAACGATCGTCGATAAGTTAAAGAAACGTTATCAGGTCGAAGTAATGCTGCATCCGCCCAAAGTTCCTTACAAAGAGACGATCACGCAGCGCGCCGAAGTGCAGGGCCGTCATACGAAGCAGACCGGCGGCCGCGGACAGCTTGGCGATTGCAAAGTGATTTTCGAACCGCTGCCGCGCGGCGGTGGCTTTGAATTTGAAGACAAAATCTTCGGTGGCTCAGTGCCGCAGCAGTTTCGACCGGCGATCGAAAAAGGAATCATCGAGGCGGCTTCGCACGGCGCGATCGCCGGCTATCCGCTGGTAGATTTCAAAGTCCAACTGATCGATGGTTCGTATCATAACGTCGACTCGGACGAGCACAGCTTCCGCGCCGCCGGCCGCAAGGCTTTTCGCAACGCTATGGAGAAAGTGAAGCCGACTTTGCTGGAGCCGATCATGGACGTGGAAATCACTGCGCCACAGGAATGCAGCGGCGACATCATGGGCGATCTCAATTCACGTCGCGGCCGCGTGCAGGGCATGGACACCTGGGGCAAGAACCAGTTGATCAAGGCGCAGGTGCCGATGTCCGAGATGCTGAATTATCAATCGACGTTGAACTCGATCACCGCCGCGCGCGGATCATTTCACATGCAGTTTTCGCATTACGATCCGGTGCCGGGACAGCTCGCGCAGAAGATTGTCCAGCAGGCGAAGGATGAGGGCCGGATTCGCGGCGAGGAAGAAGAATAAGTGTCATCCGCAGATTACGCAGATTTCACAGATTAGAAGAACAGCTGCAAAGAGGCACAGAATGCGCGGATGAATTGGGTTAATCAACCGCCATTTTGTTCTGTGCCTTTTGTGCTTTTTTGCGGCTTTCTTTCTGCGTAATTTGTGAAATCCGCGGGTTACTTCTCCGGCAATCTAATCTCGACCACCAGCCCGCCATCCTTGGCATTCATGGCTTTGATTGACCCGCGATGCAAACGGACGGCGCGGGCGGCGATTGAAAGACCGAGGCCTGTTCCGCCGGTCTTGCGATCGCGATCGTCTTCGACACGATAAAAAGGTCGGAAGATTTGTTCAATCACGTCTTCAGGAACGCCTTTGCCGTGATCGCGCACGCTGATCAGCGCCGTTCGATGTCCATTCGAAGACTCCGCTGAAAGTGTGAGGTCAACGGAAGACCCTTCGGCAGTATGACGCACGGCATTGCGGACGACGTTCTCGACTGCGCTGCGAATCATTTCCGGAACGCCATTGATTGATAAGGGTTCGTCCCTGACGATGCGGACTGAACGATTACGATCGTGCGCTTCATAGTCCGCGTCCTCGGCAACTTCCCTCACCAACCCGCCCAGATCAATTGTCACATTATCCAGACCATCCGTGCCGCTTTCGAATCGCGTCAGCGTCAGCAGTTGACCAATCATCTCGTTGAGACGTTCGCCCTCACGCTCAATCCGATCGAGCGCGCTGGCCGCGTCGGCGCCAGCGCGGCGGCGCGCCAAACCCAACGCCACGCCTTGCCGAGCCAGCGGTGAACGCAGCTCGTGCGAAATGTCGCCGAGCAGACGCCGCTGTGCTTGCACAAGCGACTCGATGCGCGCCGCCATCAAGTTGACGTCGCGGCCGAGATGTCCAATCTCATCGCGTCGCTTCAGCAACTTGTCGCTAACGCGCGTATCTAACTTTCCATCGGCCAGCTCCTGGGCCACACCGCGCAAATCCTCCAACGGAGTCGAGAGATAGCGTGCGAGCCAATAACAGAAGACACCTCCGACCAGCAGGATCGGCAGCAGACTTCGAGTAATCGCAATCAACGTGAAGCGAAACGATCCCGGCCGGCCCGGCAACCCCCAAAATGGACCACGACGAAACGATGAATCCTGCGCCACCAAAACATAGGTTGCGCCTTTCGGAGATTTCGCGGCGACCGCATTCAGCGGAATGCCCTGCGTCAGATCATTCACCAGGCCCGTCTTCTGACGCGCGCGCTGGGCCAGCTCCGAACCTCCTGCCGGCAGAGTCTCACCTGAAATCTCTTTTCCGTTTTCATCGACTAGGTAAGCGTGAACGCCGGACAGCGTTTCGATGCGATCGAAGTAAGCATTGACCGCTGCTGGACCATCTCGCTCGATCATATCGGCGGCGGTCTGGGAATAGATCCCCAGAGCCTGGACCAGATGCGGCGGCGCGACGTCGCGTGCTTGGCGTTCGGCGATAACGCCGACGATAAACGACGTGACCGCGGCCGCGATCATCGCCAGCCCGAACCACAAAAGAATCCTGACAAATAGGCTTCGCATTGAAACGCTAACCGGCATAAATGTAACCGACGCCACGCACGGTTTTGATCCGCTCGATACCGTTTACTTCGTGACCCAACTTTTTTCGCAGATTGCTCACGTGTGTATCGATGCTCCGATCGAACGGTGATAATTCCCGATGGAGTACTTCCTTCACCAGGTCTTCGCGCGTGAGAATTCGGCCGGGCGACTGCAAAAGTTTTTCCAACAGGGAGTACTCAACAACGGTGAGATCGATTGTTTCGCCATCGCGCGAAACGGTGCGCGTCCGGCTGTCCATTTTGATGTCGCCTACAGTCAGCACTTCACCCGCATGCTTTTCTTCCACCGAAAAACGCGCGCGCCGGAGCACGGCATTGATCCGAGCCACCAATTCCAACGGATTGAAGGGTTTCGCCAAGTAATCGTCCGCGCCGATCTGCAAACCAATGATCCGGTTCACGTCGTCGCCGCGTGCGGTCAGCATCACAATCGGCAGATGCGAACTGGCGCGAATCTGCCGGAGCACCTCGAAGCCATTCAGCCCCGGCAACATGTAATCAAGCACCGCTAACGCGTACTCGCCTGAGAGAGCGCGCTGCACGCCTTCGCGACCTTCGTTAACTGAATCAACCGCGTAGCCCTCCGGCTCAAGGTATTCGGTCACCAGCTCGCAGAGTTCAGTATCGTCGTCGATTATCAGAATTCGCTGGATCATCTCGTCTCAGTTCTTTAGATATGACCGAGCTATCTTTGGATGCCGCCACCGGATTGTAAAGTGAAGGAAGTCTTCGCGCCGCGAACTTTCCGATAATTTACAGACGCTTGACGATATCTTCACACCGCGCGTCATACGCAGGGCGTCTAATGGGCGACTAATTGAACAAATGGATTGCAACTGACTGCGATCAAATATCGGATTTAAGAAGGAGAAGACCCGTGAGAATCACTTGGAAGAAAATCAGCATAGCAAGCATCGCTGCTGTCGTGGTTTTGGCCGCAGCGGCCTTTGCTTTTTCACAGAGGCCGGATGGCCCACCGCGTCCGGGACCGTTTGGCGGCGGATTTCGGGGCGGCCCGGGCGGACCCGGAGGACCCCGTGGGGTTGGACTGTTCGGCCCGATGGGTCGCGATCTGAATTTGACCGACGACCAGAAAGCTCAGATCAAAAAGATTCAGGACAGCTTTCACGAAGGCGACAAGGCCCTGTTCGACCAACTCCGCACCTTGCATCAGAACGAAGCTGATCCCTTCAGCGGCGCCTTTGATGAAGCTGCCGTTCGTTCTGCTGCGGAAGCGCGAGCGAAAGTTCAGATTGAGCTGGAAGTCTCGCACGCAAAAATGATGTCGCAGATCGCCTCGGTGCTGACTGCGGATCAGAAAGCCGAACTGGCTGCGAAGCGGGCGGAATTTCAGAAGCAGGGACCGCCTCCGCCTCCCGATCAACCGTAACTTTAATTTCAGCTCCTCGTTGTTAGAGGCACCAACGCGGAGACCTGAATCCGGCGCGCGGGAGGACATCAGTGGGGAGAGCGTCCTCCCACCGCGCCGGATTAATAACATGGTAACCGCAAATGAAATCCAGCGAATCGAACATCGTCGGGCGGCGCGAGCTTTTGATGCGATGCGCTTCCGCGTTAACGGGCGCCGTCGCGTTGGGATTCGTGGGTTTGCAGGGTCACGGAATTATTCTCAGTTTTGGTCAGCACTTTGTCAGCCTCGCTGCAATTTTTTTCACTCGCTTCCATCCTAAGGTCCAGGACGAACAAGAGACGCTAAGTTACATTCCCTGTGAATGAGTCTCACGCCCTGCGTGTCGATGCGGGGCGAGGACGCCCATGCTCTTCTAACGCAACCGGTTTCAGGCGCAGGGCTGTTTCCCGATCCGCTTCAGCCTAACCCGCTCCAGTTCTTCGGGGTTGTAACCAGACTCCTGCACATTCCGTCTTAGCTAACGTGGCATCTTTCGGCTAGCGTTATTAGAAATACTCAGGAAAATCGAATGAAACGTTCCCTAATAGTCATTTTGCTTTGCGTAACCGCAGCGTTCGCACAACGCCCGACAGGCATTTTGAAAGGCCAGGTCTCAGATGAATTTGGCGTCGTGATTGTCGGCGCCACCGTCACCGCCATTGATGCCAATGGAACAACCAAGACCGCGACGACGACCGGGGACGGCGGTTTTAGCTTCACCGGATTGACGCCGGGCAAGTACACAGTTCGCGTTGCAGCCCAGGGATTCGCTGCGTTCGAAAGTGCCGACGTGGATGTCACCGCGCGCACGCAACCTCTCACGGTCACGCTGAAAGTCACAATTGAACAGCAGAAGGTGACGGTGTCCGCGGATGGCAGCGGCGTGAATACCGATCCCGAAAACAACGTGGGCGCGATCGTTTTGAAAGGGACTGATCTCGAATCGCTGCCGGATGATCCCGACGATCTGACCGCAGCGTTGCAGGCGCTTGCCGGACCAGCCGCCGGTCCAAACGGCGGACAGATTTACATCGACGGTTTCAGCGGAGGCCGAATGCCGCCGCTGGCTTCTATTCGCGAAATCCGAATCAACTCGAATCCCTACTCAGCCGAATACGATCGACCCGGGTTTGGACGCATCGAGATTCTGACTCGGCCAGGCACCGATCGTTTTCGTGGCCAGGCTAATTTCAACTTCAACAATCAGGCGTTCAACTCGCGTAATCCATTTGCGTTGACGCGCGCGCCTTACATGTCACGTCAATACGGCGGCAACTTGAGTGGCCCGATCTCAAAAAAGAAAGCTTCATTCTTTTTCGATTTCGAGAAACGCGACATCAACGATCAGGCGGTGGTCAACGCAACCATCCTCGATCCAAATCTGAACATCATCGCTTTCAGCGAGACGGTGCCGCTGCCGAATCGCCGCACTGAGTTTAGTCCGCGGCTCGACTATCAAATCAACACCAACAACACGCTGGTGGTGCGCTATGAATACGAGCATAGCCGCAACGTTGCCGGCGCGGGCGGCTTCTCGCTGGGCTCGCGGAAATACAACACGTTCAGCACGCAGCAAACTTTTCGTTTGACGGAATCTTCGATTCTAAACAAGCGCACTGTTAACGAGACGCGATTTCAATTCAATCATCAAACCTCAGGCGACACAGCGAACAATTCGATCCCAACCATCAGTGTTCAGGAAGCTTTCACGGGCGGTGGCTCACAGATCGGCTTGTCGTCAAATCTTCAGAATCGGTGGGAGTTGAACAACAACACCTCACTGGCTTTGGGAGCGCACTCGATCAAGTTCGGCGCGCGGCTTCGCGACGTGCACATCAACAGTATCTCGCCGCAGAACTTTGGCGGCACCTGGACGTTCGCCGGCACGCGCCGCGCGGGAAATCCAACGGGCTTCACCAGCATCGAGGTTTATCAAATTACCCAGCAAGGCTTGCGCAATGGATTGACCGGGGCGCAAATTCGCGCGGCCGGCGGCGGCGCAACCCAATTAACTATCGCCGCGGGAAATCCCAAGGCGACCGTTTCGCAATTCGATTTTGGCGGGTTCGTGCAGGATGACTGGCGCTTGCGGCCGAACCTCACGGTTAATGCGGGCTTGCGTTACGAGAACCAGACGAACATCAGCAGCAACCTGAATTTTGCGCCACGCGTCGCTTTTGCCTGGGCGCCCGGACATCCCGGTCAACAGACAAAGACGACGATCCGCGGAGGCTTCGGTTTCTTTTACGATCGCGTTAGTGAAAACCTCACCCTCACGACTAATCGTCTGAACGGAGTCAATCAACAACAGTACATCGTTACCGATCCCGCGATCCTGAATTTGTTTCCGGTAATTCCTTCAACCCAGACGTTGGCAGGATTCGCGACGCCGGTTTCGATTTATCAATTCGAAAATGGACTCGAGACTCCTTACACGATGCAGGCTGCAGTCAGCCTCGAACACGCGCTGCCGCATAACTTGACGACGAGCGTCACGTTCAGCCATGCCCGCACATTGCATCTGCTGCGGGCACGCGCGATCAACGCTCCGCTGCCCGGCACGTTCAATCCGGCGATTCCGGGAAGCGGCTTGCGGCCACTCGGAATAAATAACTATTTCGAGTACGACTCGACTGGCAGATTCGAACAGAACCAACTGATTGTGACACTCGGTGGTCGCTTAAGCCGCAGCGTGAA
>JAJPKD010000178.1 GCA_021323895.1 Acidobacteriota bacterium
CTGCATGCAGATGTTGACGAAGCTCGGCGCGAACGAGTCGAGGCCATCAGTGTCCGGTTAGTCGGAGTGTGTTTCCTGCTGCTGGCTGTGTATGTCAGTTACGATTCGGCCAAATCGCTCATCAAACACGAAGCTTCACAGGAAAGCATTGTCGGTATTGTGCTGGCTGCTGTATCGGTTGTGGTGATGCCCCTACTCGTTCGCGCCAAGCGGAAGGTCGCGCGCGGCATCAACAGCGGCGCTTTGATGGCTGACTCCAAACAGACAGAGCTTTGCACTTACCTCTCTGCGATTCTGTTGGTCGGATTGCTACTCAATGCTTCTCTAGGCTGGTGGTGGGCTGATCCAGTGGCGGCCTTGATCATGGTTCCAATAATCGTCAAAGAAGGGATCGAAGGACTGCGTGGCGAGACTTGCTGCGACGACGAATGCCACTGAGGCTAATTTCGTAGTTCGCTAACGGCGGCAAGATAGTTGTTGGCCTTGCCATAGAACGACTGTTAGAGCCCCGATGAAGAGGACGGCCTGGACCCACTCTTTCGCAGGATTGCCTTTTAGTACGATCGCACTGGCTATCAGCGCCAATGCCCAAACAGTCGACCAAAGAATAATGCTGACAAGGCTTCTTTGAGTGGGGTTAGTCATTTTGGACTGCTGATGTTTTGACCAAGTTCCGGGCAGTTGGAGTATACGCTTGATTTCGTAATAGGTCTCCGGCGAGAGCGTGTCATGAGGCCGAGTTAGTCAGCTACTTAGATTAAGGGAGCTATAGGTGAGATCAAGAACAACAGTGTTCTTTATCGCGGTAACACTCGGGCTGACGTGCGTGAGTGGCTCTTGCCGTTCGAAACAGATTACCTCAGACCACTCTGCAAACACCGCCTCCCCTCCTCCAAATGACAATCGCGGAAATACCGAGCAGATGCCTGAATGGATGATGATGAATCGGCTTCCAACGCCGGATACAGACCTGAAACGCGACATGGGTCCGATTCAGGAACTGCTGACGCAGCACGACAAGATTCAGCGTAACGTTGAAGAGATTCCCAACGGAGTTCGCACTGTTACGACCAGCAATGATCCTGAAATCACAAAGCTGATTCGCACGCACGTCGGCGAGATGAAGAAGCGCATCGAGGGCGACCATCCGATTCGCACGCTGGACCCACTGTACCGTGAAATCTTTCGTCATCACGATAAGATTAAGTTAGAAATCGAGGACATCCCGGGCGGCGTGCGCGTGACTGAAACGTCGAGTGATCCGCAGATAGTTTTGTTAATCCGGCAGCGAGCGAAACGGGCAGAGTCTGAATTTGTTTCCGGCGGAATGAAGCGCGCGTCTAATCCAACGCCGATACCTGAAGCCTATGGCAGCCGCCATTTTCTCGATCCACGATAAAGGAGAGTTTACCTGCCAGAGGTGGGTTAGTGATGTAAATTGATGAATTCAGACTCGACAAGACAAAGGCAGAAAATATTTCAATCTAGAATTGAATCGGTGTGGAGAGATGTCGCTGAGAAGTACACGGTTGGATGGGGCGGGTCAATAGGAGCAATTGAAATGAGATTTCCTCACATCTCATCTGCTGTCAGCAACATCCGCTCCCAAGCGTCGAGTGTGTTGCCGCTAATAATTTATCAGACACTTGAGAGTCCGCCAGAGAATATGAGCGTCGCGGTGCCTTATGAATCAGGTGGCGATCGTTACAAATGCCGTCTAGTAACCACGGATGAGTTGTCAGCGCTAGAGAGCGCTACTCTTAGCGAATTCGCTCAAGCAATTTGGTTTTTGATCGACTCGGAGTTTCTACCCGATCCGCATGACGGTGCGGAGTTTGAAAGCAAGCTGATCGAATTGACGGACGTGCGATTAGTTGGAAGAGCGGTGCCATGATGGCTGGCTCGAAACAAACAGAACCTTGTACCTATTTATCAGCTATGCTGCTTGCTGGTGTGCGCTGGCTGGCTGGTGGTGGGCCGATCCAGTTGCGGCGCTCATCATGGTCCCGATAATCGTCAAAGAGGGGATTGAAGGATTGCGGGGCGAAACATGCTGTGATGATGCTTGTGGCCCAACTGGCTCTTAACAGTTTCTTTTGGACAACCGTCGTCATTACTTTTTGCTACTTCGAAAGCTCAAAACGGTTAGGCAGCGGAACTCAATTAGTTTGGCGGTCGTTGGTGGGTTAAGATCACTCTCCAATCGGTAACTGCAAGTTCAGTATCTGGAGACAGTCTCGATGCATCGGTTGAAGATATTTCCGGTTACGGCACTCACAGCGTTCCTAATCGGTTGTGGAAGCGCGGGCAACAAAACCGCGAATGATTCGAGGAGGACGCCGGCTACTTCACCAGTAGCAAACAGCAAGGAGCGGCAATTGTTCGCCAAGGACTGCATTGTCTGCCATCAGGCAAATGGTGAGGGAGGTCCAGTGAAGTTAGAGGACGGCACAAAGCTAAAAGTCCCGAGTCTGAAAGCTGACCGGACCATTAGACATTCGGACAAGGATTACTTTAGTCAGATCTCTAAGGGCGGCGATGGAATGCCAGCCTTCAAAGAAAAGTTATCAGAGGACGAAATCAATAACCTCATTCGTTTCATCCGCCAAGACCTTCAGGGCAATGCAACTGCCAAATGAGACAGGACGGATTCGAAGTGCAAAGCTCGACGAAGCGAGCGTTATTGAGTAATGCTGGCGGCTCCAACTTTCGCGTTGACCGTGTGCGAGAGTGGCAACGTCAGTTGGAAAATTGCGCCCCGCGCGCCGTTGCCGGCTGATAACTTTCCGTTGTGCTGCATCGCGATCTTGAACGCAGTCGAAAGCCCTAAGCCGATACCTTTCTCCTTGGTGGTAAAGAAAGGATCGAAAATGCGCGCGGCAATCGCTGGATCGATTCCGCCTCCCCCGTCTTCCACTTCGATCACGATCGTCTCTTCAGCGCGAGCCGTACGAAACTGAAGACTGCCGCCTTCCGGCATCACTTGCAGCGAATTAATTGCCAGATTAAGCAGCACCTGTTTGATCTGTTCGCTGTCCACCGTGGCAAGTGGCAGATCGCTCGCGAACTTGCAATCGATTCGGACATTCTGTGAAGCGGCACTCTGCTCGATCAGACTGGCGACTGACCGCACGATCTCATTGAGGTCTGCGGGCGCAGTGGCCGGCTCGGGCGGACGAGCGAAGCGCAAAAACTCCGTTACCAATCTATCCAATCGATCAACCTCCCGGCTCGCGATTTCCGCAAATTCGCGGCGCGCGCTGTCAGACGGCAAGGCGTCGCGGATGATTTCGACTGCTCCCTTAATGGAGCCGAGCGGGTTACGCACTTCGTGCACGACCGCAGCCGAGAGTTCCCCGAGGGCGGCGAGTCGCTCTGCCTGTAACAACTGCTCGAACGTCTCGCGTAATTCCGCGTAGGCTCTTTGCAACTCAGCGGCGGTCCGCTCTGATCGCTCGCGAGCGCGCCGGTTGCGATCTCCCAGCACGCCAGTTACACCGCCGACGACATTGAAGAGAATCAACTCCGCATATTGGTTAAGCGCATAATCGGGATGTATGTGTTGCCACTGCATCGTGATGTGAGGAAGGTAAACGACACAGGCAAAAACGGAAGCCAGAAGTCCCCATCGCAAGCCAAAGAGCGAGGCGGCAGCGATGATCGGGATGTAGTAAAGACGTTGATAGATCTCATGGAGAATGATCGAGTCAAGCGGCGTCACCATATGCAGTGCCGTAATAAAGAGGATGGCCGCGCCGATTGCTAGGATCTGTAAACTTGTAGGTCGTGAGCTTCTCATGACTCGCCGCCTTCGCCCGCCGCCTCTGGCGAAGGAGCAAGACCGTATTTCTGCATTCGGTAAATCAGAGCGCTGCGCGTAATGTCCAGATAGCGCGCCGCGCGGGTCTGATTGTCGTCATGCATCTCAAGGGCTTGGCGGATAATTTCACGTTCGACTTGCTCGATCGACAATCCATCAGGCGGTAGCTCAAGCAACACATTGCCAACGTAATTTGGCGGCTGGCGAATATTTTCAGGTAGATCTCCCAGCGTAATCGTGTCGCCCGTGGCTAACACCGACATCCTTTCGATCGTGTTTTCCAGTTCGCGTACGTTGCCGGGCCACGTATAAGCGGAAAGCGCGGCAAAGACTTCACGCTCCATCAGCATTTCGCCCAATTTGTGCCGCTCGCAAGCTCGCTTCAAGAAATGCTCCGCGAGCAAAGGGATGTCCTCGCGCCGCTCGCGCAAAGGAGGTAGGCCGATGGGCACAACCGCCAGCCGAAAATACAAGTCTTCGCGAAAGGCACCGTCCGCGATCATGGTTTGCAGGTCTCGGTTCGTAGCGGCGATGATCCGCACGTTCACTTTGCGCGGTGTACTCTCTCCCAGCCGCACGATCTCCTGCTCCTGCAAAACGCGCAGCAGCTTTGGCTGAAGCACCGGCGGCATAGCGCTCACTTCGTCCAGAAAGAGCGTGCCGCCCGAAGCCTCTTCAAACTTTCCCTTCGCGTCCGCGATAGCGCCAGTGAACGAGCCCCGCTTGTGACCAAACAATTCTGACTCGATGAGTGTCTCGGGAATTGCTGCGCAGTTCAGTGCGACAAACGGTCGCTCGGCGCGCGGGCCTGAGAAATGGACGCCTCTGGCGATCAACTCTTTGCCAGTCCCGGATTCTCCGGTGATGAGGACCGTCACGTCCGAACGTGCGACGCGCTCAACCACATCGAGTACGCGGCGCATGCGCTCGGACGATCCGATCACGTGCTCCAAGCGGAAGCGGTCGTGAACGAGCCGGCGCAAGCGCCGATTCTCCGAGATGGCCTGCCCGAAAACGAGCGCCTTCTCAACGGTCAGCAAGATCTCTTCGCGATTGAAAGGCTTGGTGACGTAATCGAACGCGCCGGAGCGCATCGCTTCGACGGCCGTCTCGACATCTCCGTAAGCGGTAATGACGATTACCGGTGTCTCGGTCGCGATTGCACTGGCGCGTCGTATCAGTTCGAGCCCTGACAGGCCGGGCATTCTCAGGTCGGTGATGAGGCAATCCACTTCGGCTCCGGTAAACAGTTCGAGGGCCGCGAGTCCGTCGGCGGCGGTGAGAACTTCGTAGCCTCCTTCGCGGAGTTGGAATTCCAGCACTCGTCTTAAGCTGTCGTCATCGTCGGCAATCAGAATAGTCGCCGTGGTCTTCGGCGTGACAATCTTCTCATCACTGATTTTGACCTGGCTCATTGATGATCTACGAGACCGATGGCGTGTTTTGTGATAAGGCGGAAGGGTTCGCGCTAGTCCATGCCTCGATGGAACGAAGCGTTTCGATGGCTTCGCTAGTGCGGCCGGCCATCACTTGTTCGCTGAAACGTAGGTACTGCTTGGCCAGTTCATCGATGATCCGGGCATCTCCGCCTATCGTTTCGGCAATGCTTCTCGCGACTTCATCGCGCGCGACTGCGGGCCTTCCCTGAAGCATGCGAATGTTACTGACAATGCGCATCGCCGGACTGTCGAGTTGGCGATGGAAAGCGATAATCGCATCCTCGAGGGCGCGCAACTCGCGCTCATGCCAATTGGAGCGCCACAAGGCCCAGCCTAGACCGGTCGCAATTACAATAAAGGAGCCACGAAAGACTAGCTGTGTAGCTCCGGGGCGTAACAGTTCATTGATAAAGCCCGACGAGTCGATGGCCGCGCCAAGTCGGGCGTGCATCGCGGCATCCAAGACCCACATGGCCAAACCAAGGCCGATGCCGTAGATGATTTCTTTGTATCGTCGAAGGAACATTCTCAGGAACGAGTCGCCGCGTTAATCTCGCTGATCTGTTTGCTTGCTTATTCTATGGCAGTGGTCGCTGATTTGAGAAACATTTGGTAACCGAGCAGGGGCAGGCCCGACCGCGAATCGGCTGCCCCTGAGTTACGCAACGACCATCAATCGTTGCTCCTTGAATGGAACAGAACAGAAGCGCTAGGTCAGTGCCCACCGAACAAATGGTGAATCCCGCGCTTAAATCCGTTGCGACTATCGATGTGAGGCCGGTAACTGTCGTAGTAACCCCGATTGTAGTAGCCACGATTGTAGGAGCCGTTATTGCCGTAGTAGCCGTTATTACCGTAGTAACCGTTATTACCGTAGCCGTACGGATACGCATTATTGTATTGCGGATATCCGTTGTAATAACCGTTGTTGTAAACGCGATTGTACCGCTGGTAATCGCGCTGCTCATGTCGGAAATCGCGGCGCTGCTGGTTCTGATAACCTCGCATGTCGCGCCACTCATGCCGATCACGTCCCTGAGCGTTGGCCGCTATCGTGAAACCCAGCACCATGGCCGCGACGAACGCGAGCGAGCCGGCGATTTTCGTTAGGCCTTTGAAATTGAATTGCATCTTTGTCTCCTTGGTCGTTGATAAATCGAGGAGAGATTTGCACCGGCGTCGAATGCAAGCGATGTTCCGTGTTCCGCCCGGCGATGAAACCTCACTAAGCCAAGTCTTTGATTTAAAGAAATGCCTCATTCGGATTGTTCAGCCAAAGACATTGCACTACCACTCTGTTTAGAAACAGACAGCAGCCATCTTTCCTGGTGTCTGATAGCAGACAAACAGCTTCGCCCGAGACACTCGGGCGCAAGAGATCTGGCCCGTTTTCTTGCCGATCTCTTCTCTAATTTCGCAAAGCTTACGCGCTCGATGGAGCGAGATTTGCTGTCTTGTAATCTGCGATGACGAACGCGGAAACCCTTTCTGTTGCTTGGCCGAGTATTTCAGTGCGTCGAGCGGAATCTCGCGATCTGTCTGATTACGAGTTGGCTCAGATGTCGGGCAAAGGCGACATGGAGGCATTCGCACAAATCTATCAACGTCACAACCGCCGCGTTTATTCGGTGTGCCTGCGAATGAGCGGCAACGCGGCGGAAGCGGAGGATCTTGTCCAGGATGTCTTCGTTCAGCTCTTTCGTAAGATTGGCAGCTTCCGTGGCGAATCGGCGTTTACGACCTGGCTGCATCGCCTGAGCGTCAATCAAGTGCTGATGCATTTCCGCAAGCGGGCCGTGCGGAAGGAAAAGACGTCCGAGAGTGATGAGTTGCCGGAGCAAATTACGATCGGCACTGAGAATCCACGCCGCATGCCGGTGCTTGATCGTATCGGATTGGATCGCGCGATCGCTCGATTGGCCAGAGGCTATCGAACGGTATTTATGCTTCACGATGTTGAAGGATATGAACATGCAGAGATCGCCAGAATGCTCGGCTGTTCGGTGGGCACGTCGAAGTCGCAACTGCACAAGGCGCGGATGAAATTGCGAGGACTGCTTAAACACCCAGGCTGATTGTGAGTGCCATGAAAGATCCGAATTCAATCACTGAAGCTGTCCGGGCGTCTACGCTATCCAACGAGCGTTCTGTTGAACCTCCGGTCGAGCGTGATATGCAACGCGTAGTAAATGAAACTTCTGAGCGTGCGGCAACCCAAGCGCCGCGCGCAATCATGAAACGCACCGGCTCAGTTGTCGAGAGCATTCCAGATCCGCCGATCAACAAAGTGCGCCGCCGTATCGTCTGGGCGAGCATTACGGGATTTCTGGCAACCTGTTTTCTAATGTTCCTGCGTTTCTTTCTTCCGCGCGCTATCTTCGAACCATCAAGCGTCCTCCGCATTGGGTTCCTGGGAGACTACGGTCTCGGCGTTGATGAGAAATACAAAATGTCGAATCGCATTTGGGTCGAGAAGAGCGCTGACCGGCTGTTTGTGATTTACGCGCGCTGCACGCACCTGGGGTGCACGCCCGATTGGAAGCCGAGCGAGAACAAATTCAAATGTCCGTGTCATGGTAGCGGCTACGATGTTGAAGGAATCAATTTCGAAGGTCCGGCGCCGCGTCCGATGGATCGCGCTCACGTAGAAG
This sequence comes from Acidobacteriota bacterium, assembly GCA_021323895.1. Classification (GTDB taxonomy): domain Bacteria; phylum Acidobacteriota; class Blastocatellia; order Pyrinomonadales; family Pyrinomonadaceae; genus UBA11740. The sequence continues at coordinate 7,911 of JAJPKD010000178.1, forward strand.
TTGATCCAGAAGGCCAGATCGTGGTCGATACCAGCAGGCTTTACAAATGGCCGAAAGGCGATCGTAACGAGTTCAGCGATCCGGGAGCGTACATCCCCCTCTAACCGCGTTTGCTTTCAGACTTCATAGGGCGTCGTTCCGAAAGACAAAAAGGTGGCGAGGTCCCTGTCGGAACCATTCACCACCTTTTCAACTCACCAAGCGCTCCGTCGCTTGCCCTGCACTCGAGCGCGTACTTGATCTTTACCTTCGCCAACCGAACGGGATCACGACTCTCACGCCGTGACGATGCCGGCCATAGCCGCCACGTCCGTAAGGATCGTTCCGATAGTAAGGGTCGTTTCGATAATACGGGTCGTTTCGGTTATAGGGATCGTTGCGGTAGTACGGATCGTTTCGGTAGGAAGGACTGTTGTTGTAAGGGCCAATACGGTAAGACGGATTGTTTCCGTAATAACCACCGACGCTGCGATAGCCAGCATCGTAGCCACTCAGGAATCCGTTTCGGTATGCCTGCTTGTACGCGTCCTTGCTGCCATATCCTCCGCGATAGCCGTTCGTGGCGCTGCGATAATGGCTCGTTCCGTTGGGGTCGGGACGACGGCCTTGCCGAGCATGGTCCGCTCCATGAGCGTAGCCATCGCGATAACCCTGATCCTGGGCCATCTGATAGAAGTCGCCGTAGCCACCGTAACCGCCGTACTGGCCAGGATATTGCGCCTGGACCATGATGCCGGCAGCAAGCATGACGACGAAGGCAACAGCAACATTGCCGAGCAATCTTGTCAGCTTATTTCCTTTCATAGACTTTCTCCTCTGAGTTGCAACTCTTCGAATTTCAAGTGGAGAGAGACATCCGATGCTTTAGCACCCGTCATGCCACTCAAAGTCTGATCTTTGGTAACGGATTAGAAACCGACATCGCTTCGGCGCAATGCGAGGCGCGCTAGTTGCTTGGCTGCTCCAGGACCGTGGAGTTGTTGCCAATGGAAACCCCTGAGCGAGTGAGCCCCCAAGCAACACCGAAGATCGATCTAGATAGCAGTGGCGACTTGTTTTACAGGTGTCCGGTTGGTGGTTTCGCTTCGCTCAGTCCAGGTATTTGCCCAAAGTGCAGTGAGCGGCTCGTCGTCGTTTCTGCTGTCAATGGATCGGACGACGCGCGGCTTGCGTTCGGAGATGGCAATCACAACGGGCGAAGTTCGAAGCGATGAAGCGAGTTAGTAAGCGTCTGTTAACGCACAGGTCGCTGTCTGCAAACAGACAATTTCAGACGAAGTGCCAAGGCGAAATTGCTTTGAGGATGAGTTAGTTGTTTGCACTCCATTAGGAAGCGTTGGCGTCATGCCTTGGGCACGATGATTGCGCTGCAAAGCTTTCAGCGTTCCCCGAATGATGAGTCGTACCGTGTCTATTAATTAGTTGGTTAGTCGACGAGAGGCCTTGGCTTCGATATTCCCAGAGGAGCTTTAGAGATGAATCAGATTTTGCGAAAAAGACTGAGCGCGTTAACTGTGCTGATGGCAATAGTAGGTCTGCTCATCTCGCCAGCGACAGGCTTCGCACACGGCGGCGAAGATCATAGTGACCAGAAGCCAGCGACCGTCTCCAAGGGCACGAACATGATCGTTCATGTCGGGCGCGCCGGTGATTACGAAGTGGTGATTAAACACGCGCCCCTTGAGCCGGACAAGGAGGTCGTTGCGCGAGTGTTTGTGAATCGCTTTGCTACTAACGAACCAGTTGCCGGAGCGAAAGCTATCGTCTCGCTTACGACAGATGGCGGCGCGCCAGTCGAGTTAACCGCGACCGCCAGTTCTACGCCAGGCATGTACGAAGTGAAACTTCCTCCGCTGCCTAAAGGGCAGTACAAACTTGCCGCGCGGATTGATTCAAACGGAGAAACGAAAACAGCTTCGTTGAGCGCACTCGAAGTCGCACCCCAGCCGGTCGCAGCAACCGCGACGATCGCAGCCTGGGCGCGGAAGGCGCTGATCGGTTTGGGCCTGCTTGTCACTCTGGGTCTCATTGGGGTCGCAGCATTTCTCATCTACCGCGCGTCACAGGCGTCGCGTCGAGAACGCATTACGGGGGAGACGGCTGCGGCCTGAGCGCTTCACGCACGTATTCGACTACAAAGCGCATTGCCTGCAATTGATGATGACCCACATAGCGAATTACATGCGTCACCGCTCATGTGCGGTGTTACTACTGGCGCTGCTTGCAGCCATCGCGCAAGCCCAAACACCAACGCAGCCAATGCCGATCCCGCCTTCGGCAGCGCCGACGCAAACACAAACGCCGAATCAGACGCCAAACACAGTGGCAATGCCGCCGGTTCAGCTTTCATCGTCTCAATATATAGATCCGGCCGGGCTCACGGCGCAACAACTGATCGAAGCAGGGTTTACTCGGCGGGCAGATCTACTTGCGGCGCGGCAGAGATTGGCAATCGCGCAAGGTCGCTTTTTGCAGGCGGGACTAAGACCAAATCCGGTTCTCGATTCCGAGTACGAATCCGCGAGATTTCTTGGCGGGCAAAACGAAGGAGATTTTTCAGTTGGGGTCTCTCAGCTTTTCGAGACGGGCGGCAAACGAAACAAGCGCGTAAAGGTGGCGCGACTGGAACTAGCTCAGGTGCAAGCCGAGGTGCGAGCGCTGGAACGGCAGTTTGCTGCGGAGTTGCGAGCGGCCTACGCGCGCGCACTCGCGTCGGCACGGCAACTTGATACGCAGGAGAAACTAATTGCCGCCAACGACGAACTGGTGCGAGTAACCACGGCCCGTTTGAAGGAAGGAGATGTGGCGCCACTCGATTTGAATCTCGTGCGCGTCGAAACCGATCGTCTGCGGGCGCAAGTCGTGCGCACGCGAGCTGATCTGGAAGGTCAACTCATTTCGATTCGAACTCTCGCGGGATTCGAAGTAACAGAACCTTTGCGCATCGCCGGTTTACCGGAGAAGCCGCCACGCCTCGATCTATCGCTTACGGAAGCTACTGACATGGCCTTGCGTGAGCGCGCCGACTTGCAGGCGGCGCGACTGGGCGAAGAGGCAGGCAGCGCGCGTATTCAATTGGCACAGGCGCAAGCGGTTCCTAATGTGGCTCTGACGACTAAGTATTCAGTCAAACGCGACATTTTTGATGACACCCCGGTCGGCACTCTGAGAGACAAGGTTCGACTGCTTACCTTCGGTATGTCGGTGGATATTCCCATCTTTAATCGAAACCAAGGTGAGATTGCCTCCGCGGTCGGAGAGAAGGTCCAGGCCCAACGTCAACGAGAGTTTTTGGAGGCGACGATCAAGCGTGACGTGGCGCTGGCGTATCGACGCTATCGGGCGGCGGCAGAGGCGCTGGTGCTCTACGCGACTCAGATCATCCCCACGTCGGAGAAGAACGTGCAGGCGGTCCGGGCCGCTTACAACGCCGGAGAGATTTCGGTCTTCGACGTAGTTGCCGAACAACGGCGCTTGCTTGAAAGCGAGACCGCTTATAACGAATCGCTGGGCGACTATTACAGTGCGCTGGCTGATCTTGAGCGGGCGCTAGGCACTACCTTGCCACCGTCGGCTTTTGCGCCGGGAACGATCACAGTGATTCCCGACGTTGACAGCTTAACCGGCGGCAAGCTTTTGCAGTCGGTAAAGCAGATGACGCTAATGGCCCAGCCGGGAGTCAACGGAAGCAAGTCGACATCAGCGGGCTTGCTTAATGAACCCAAGACCGAGAAGACAGTTCCACGAAACTAGTTAGCCAATTCGAAAACAGGAGGCATTCGCAAATATGAAAACAATCTTAACTCTAGTTCTCGCCAGTTCGCTTGCGGGCTTCGCAGCAGCTTGTGCAACTTCTGAGAACACGAACTCTGTACCGGCGGCGAACACGGCCAGCGCGCCCAAGACTGCCGCCAAGGATGATGTGCCGCCAAGCGTGCATGCAGTCTTTCCGGACGCCCAGTCGATCACCAAGGATCACAAGGATCTGACACCGGCACAGATTGCCGCGAGCCAAAAGGAGGCTGGCGCCAAGCCCCCGGACACAGATCATCATGCATACCTTGCCTTCGCGACGAGTGGTGGCGCGCGCAAACAGATCGGAGCAGCCAGCGAGGTTTCGGCTAATGGCAAGCACGTGGTGATTGCCTATGAGAGCCGCAACGGTCTGCCCTATATCAAAGAAGTTCGGGCCGATGGCGTGGCGCAAGCATATCTCGATCAGTTTAAAGGCAAGAGCCACGACGACAAGTATCAGATCGGCCAGGACCTGAAAGCTCAAGGGGTGGATGACGCCACGTCAAAGGCGATCGCTTCCGCGATCCACGTTGACATCATGACGATGCAGACTCTTTATGGCGCAGCAGACAAACACTGAAGTGCAAGTAAGGTTTAGAGGACTAACATGATTATTTTCACACGATCTGCGCATGGGCCAAGGCGCTGGCGCTTACTAAAGTCAATGAGTCTCATTGCAACATTGACTTTGTTTGGGATATCGCTGGCACCCATCCTCCAAGCTGTAAACGCACATGAGGGCGAGGAAGATGCCGGCAAGAAAGCCGCTGGACCGACCACACCCGGCGCGACCGGTACGATTCGCACCGCTGATCGCAACGTCCAAACAACCGAGGGTCAGTTCAGCGTGCATCTGCGGCAGTCTCCAGCGGACCCGCGCTCGGGAGAAGAAGTGCAGATGGCTGCCGATCTCTCGGAACAGGTTGAAGGAGGATTCGGCGGAGGCCGTCAACCGATCGAAAGCGCGAAAGTCACGGCGCGAATAACCACCGCAGCAGGACAGTCTGTCACCGGCGCGTTAGCAACACACGCTGAAGGACCAGGTTCTTACGGTGTGCATTACAGCTTCCGCAGCGGTGGCGAATACAAGATTGTGTTCGATGTGGGGACCACCGACAACCGTCAGTTCAGCGCCGATTTTCCCGTGAGCGTCGTGGGCGCGCCGGTCAACTGGATCTTCTGGTTGGGTCTGGCAGTAATCACGCTTCTTTCGGTCGGGGCAGTCTTTGGTTACTACGGATCATGGTTGCGCGATAAAGTGCCGGCCCGAGTTGCCGTGCGCAAGACGCTACCAATCGCCGCCGCCGCTGTCGCCTTCTTTGCCATAACGACGATCGCCCTGGCCTATTTTCAGCCACCGCGTGAAAAGCGAGTCGTCGCCGGGTTGCCGCCGGCCGTAGCGGAAACTGAGACTGAAGCAACCACCGCAGGCGATGCGTCGTTGGGAGGCTCGGGTGCGTTGCTCACGATCTCGAAAGAGTCACAGTCCCTCTTTGGCATTCGCACCGCCGTGATCGAGCAGCGCCAGATCGTTAGCGGCTTGAAGGTCACCGGCGTCGTCAAAGCAAAACCCAACGCGCAATCGATCGTTTCGCCACCAGTCTCGGGCCGAGTCTTTTTCAATGGCAACCTGACAATAGGAACCGCAGTCGGGAAGGGTCAACGAATCGGGACACTCGAACAAGTTATCGGGGCGCCCGAAGAAGCCAGTCTCGAGGCTACGCGGACGGGGCTACGCACGGCGGCTCTTGAACAGCAGGCGAAACGGGCGGAGCAAATTGCGAATGCTCAACAGGCGCGCGCGCGACTTGCCCAAGCAGAACGCGAACTGCGCCGCGCCAGTAATCTCGTAGAGATTGGCGCAGCGCCCAGGAAGCGCGTCGAAGAAGCACAAACGGCGGTGCAGATAGCCAGGCAGGAAGTGGATGCGGCAGAAAAGCAGGCGCAGGTAGCCGGACAGCAAGTAACTCTGTCAACCGAGTCTGTAAAACGCGTGAACCCGGTTCGCAGTTTTCCGTTGATTGCGCCGGTGACCGGATTGGTCAGCGAGTTGAAAGCAACCACCGGACAACAAGTCGAGGCCGGGGCGGACCTGCTTCATATCGTTAACCTGACGACCGTTTTTCTGGAAGCAAAAGTTTTCGAGAAAGATCTTTCCGTCGTGCGCGACTCGCGCCGCGCTGCTTACACGGCGACTGGCATTCCCGATGAGGTCTATCACATCGGTGAAGGCGGCGACGGCCGTCTGGTCACGATCGGCCAGACCGTCGATCCAGAAACCCGCACGGTCTCGGTGATCTACGAAGTGCCGAATACGCTTAATCGATTGCGTGACGGCATGTTTGTCGAGATCACAGTCGATACAACCGAAGGCCAGTCCGTTCTCAGCGTTCCGAAAACAGCCGTGATTACGGAACAAGGCAAGACCTTCGTTTTCGTTTTCAAAGGTGGCGAACAATTCGAGAAACGGATCGTGGTGATCGGCTCCGAAGGACAGGACTTCTACGAAATCAAGCGGGGGCTGCAAGAAGGAGAGCGAGTCGTGACCGATGGAATCTATCAATTGCGTTCGACTCAGCCCGCAGCCTAAACGGTTTGGAGAATCATCGATGATAGAGATCAATCGCGAAGTTAGAGTCTTCGTACTTATCGGGGGAGTATTCTTGCTGGCTTTCGCCCTGGCGTACGCGACTACGAGTTTACCTTCAACACGTGAGAGCAAGTCTGAGCGCGTGGCGGCGAGTTCGATTGAGCGGATTTCGTTGACGAATACTGATTTTCGCGCGGAATTGACAACGGAAGGAAACTCAATCGTGGTCGGCCAGCCAACGTCTTTCATTTTTAACGTGAAAGATTCCAAGGGCGCACTCGTACGGGATCTCCTTCTCGTCCATCAAAAACCAATCCACCTCATCCTCGTCTCAGAGGACTTAGCGGAATTCAATCACCTCCATCCCGAGGCGCAGTCAGATGGCTCATATCGCGTGAATTTCACTTTCCCGCATGGCGGGGCTTATCGGTTATACGCGGATTTTACTCCATCGAATGCCAGCCAGGTGGTCGAGCAATACAAGCTGACGGTAAGCGGGCCTCCCGTCGATCGCGTCACATTAACTGAAGACCAGGCGTTCACGAAATCGCTTGGTGGATTGCGCGTAACGATGCGACCGAGCCGGGCATTGCGCGCGGGCGAGGCGCTCCTGCTCGAATTCACGGTGGCGGACGAAGCGACTGGCAAACCTGTTACCGATCTGCAGCCCTATCTCGGATCACTTGCCCATTTCGTAATCCTCACCGAAGACACGAGCCGGTACTTGCACGTTCATCCGATGGAAGGCGGCGCTTCGTCAGGCATGAACGATGAAGGCATGGTGGGAAAGATGGATGAGCAGATGGACGCCGGCCCGATGCCTAAGCCTAAGCCAGTTAGTAATGTTACCGTCAGCGCACATACGACATTCCCTGACCCCGGTCTCTACAAACTGTGGGCTCAGTTTCAGCGCGCGGGCAAAGTCGTCACGGTTCCATTTGTATTGCGCGTCAACCCAAGCCTAGCCGCCGCTGCAAAGTCTGATGCCGTCAATTCCGTTCCATCCGATGCGATCAAAGTCACCGTCAGCGCCAAGGGTTTTCAGCCTGCGCGTATCGAGGTGAAGCAGAATCAAAAGGTGAAGCTGGCTTTCTACCGGGCTGATGCGCAGAACTGCGCCAGCGAAATAGCGTTTCCTTCGCTCGGCATTCGCAAGCCGTTGCCTCCGGGCCAGACAACTGTAATCGAGATAACGCCGAAAGATTCCGGCGCGTTGACCTTTGCTTGCGGCATGGGAATGTTGCGAGGAACTTTGGTGGTGTCTCAATGAACTACGAGAAGACCGCTCAGCCACTTTGGGGCGCAGCGGTTAGCGCGCGGGCACTGGCCTGAAGGGGAGAGCGGACCGGTGCCTGCGCGGCTTCGATTTTATGACCGAATGGCAACCGAAAGGCATGATCGAGAGGCGACTAGGTGGCGGGATGATGAGCGCAATTCTTCCATGGCGGTTTCAGGACTGGCTATTTTTAATCGTTATCTTTGGGGTGCTGACGCTGGCCTTTGTGCAATCCATTATCCGCCGCAAGTAAAGAAAGGCGATATGCCGACGGCAACCGTTTCGCCAACGGTTACACCGAGCCCGACGGCAACTAAACCGCGCCCGCAGGGAACGAAGTAACTTTTTATGATGAACGCAATCATTCGCTGGTCGCTTCAGAACCGGCTCCTGGTAGTCGCAATTTCCGCACTGCTGCTGGTTTGGGGAGTTTATGTCGCGGTGAATTTGCCGGTGGACGTGCTTCCCGATCTGAATAAGCCGACCGTCACAATTCTCACTGAAGCTGGAGGCTTGGCGCCGGAGGAAGTAGAGACTCTCGTTTCCTTTCCCATCGAGACGTTGATGAATGGCGCGCCGGGCGTCACGCGCGTGCGTTCACAGTCAGGCATCGGTCTCTCCGTAGTCACAGTCGAATTCGATTGGGGCACTGACATCTATATCGATCGCCAGCTCGTTGCGGAAAAACTGAATCTTGCCCGCGAGCAATTGCCGGCGGGCGTACAGCCAACGATGGGGCCGATCTCCTCGCTCATGGGCGAGATCATGCTGATCTCCGTCAGTTCGAAGAATGGCGCGACGAATCCTCTCGATGTCCGCAGTCTGGCTGATTGGACCATTCGCCCGCGCCTGATGACGATCCCCGGCGTGGCGCAAGTGATCAATATCGGCGGCGGCGTGAAGCAGTATCAGGCGCTCGTCTCTCCGCAGAAACTCACGCAGTACGGCATCACGATCAAAGACGTCTCGACAGCATTGGAAAAATCGAATGCGAACACGACGGGCGGTTTCGTCGACGCGCAGTCGCAGGAATATCTGATTCGCAACCTCGCGCGTTTCTATTCGCTCGACGAGTTAAAGAATACGGTCGTGGCTTATTGCAACAGTACGGCGATCAAGCTTGGTGACGTGGCAAACGTTGAGTTCGGCCCAAAGATCAAACGCGGCGACGGCGGCGCGAATGGATCACCGGCGGTGATCATGTCGGTGCAAAAACAGCCCGGCGTTTCCACGGTCGAACTCACCGCGAAAGTCGATGAAGCTCTGAAAGAGTTGCAGACTACGATGCCGTCGGATGTGGAGATCAATCCAAACTTATTCCGGCAGGCGAACTTTATTCAGTCGGCGATCGGCAACGTGATTGAGGCGCTGCGAGATGGCAGCATTCTGGTAATTATCGTGCTGTTCCTGTTCCTGCTCAACTTCCGCACGACGGCAATCACCCTGACGGCGATTCCGCTTTCCTTCATCACCACGGCGCTAATCTTCAAGGCCTTTGGCGTCACGATTAATACGATGACGTTGGGTGGTCTGGCTGTCGCCATCGGTGAATTAGTCGATGACGCGATCGTTGGAGTCGAAAACGTTTTTCGGCGGTTGCGGGAGAATCGCCAGCTTGAGCAGCCCCGACCTCCATTGACCGTGGTCTATGAAGCCTCGTTGGAGATTCGATCCAGCATTGTCTATGCGACGTTCGTGGTGGCGCTGGTTTTCGTCCCGCTCTTCGCATTGACCGGAATCGAAGGCCGGCTGCTTGCTCCTCTCGGTTTGGCGTACATCACTTCACTCGCCGCGTCATTAGTCGTGAGCTTGACCGTGACTCCGGTGCTGTCCGCCTACCTGCTGCCAAGAATGAAAGCGATGAAGCACGGTAAGGACAGTTTTCTGGTTCGCTTTCTTAAGAAGTGGGACGAAAGGTTGTTGCGACGGACACTGAAACATCCCTGGGTGGTAATTGGCGGCGCCACGTTGATGTTTCTGATAGCGATCGCCACGCTGCCGTTCGTCGGGACTTCATTTCTCCCGGGTTTCAATGAAGGCACTTTGACGATTAACCTGCTGGCCGAGCCGGGCACCAGTCTCGACGAAAGTAATCGCATCGGCACAATCGCCGAGAAGATGCTCCTCTCAATTCCTGAAGTGAAATCCACCGGCCGACGCACCGGTCGAGCGGAATTGGATGAACACGCCGAAGGCGTGCATTACACCGAGATTGACGTCGATTTGAAAGAAAGCGATCGGTCGCGCGAGCAAATCCTGGATGATATTCGCGACAAGCTGGCTGTGATCCCCGGCATTAACGTAAACGTCGGCCAGCCTATCTCGCACCGTATCGACCATCTTCAGTCCGGAGTACGCGCGCAGATTGCCGTTAAGCTTTTCGGTGAGGATCTAGCTACCCTGCGCACGAAGGCCGAAGAGATCAGGAACGTCATGAGTGCGGTACCCGGCGCTGCTGACGTGCAGATCGAAAAACAAGTCCTGATACCTCAACTTCGTTTCAATGTTAATCGCAACGCAGCAGCGCAATACGGATTGCAACCGGGCGAGGTCGCTGAAACTCTCGAGACCGCCTTAAATGGCAAGAAGGTTTCCGAAGCGGTTGAAGGCCAGCGTCGCTACGATGTAGTGGTGCGTTTCGATGACGCATCGCGCGGGAATCTCGATGCACTGAAGAGCGCAACCATCGATACGCCGCAGTCCAAGCAGATCCCGGTCTCGGCGGTCGCTGATATTGAAAAGATACCTGGGCCCAATCAGGTCCTGCGCGAGAACACGCAGCGGCGAATCGTTGTGTCTGCTAATACGGCCGAGCGCGATCTGGGTTCAGTGGTTCAGGATATGCAACAACGCATTAAGGCACAGGTGCAATTGCCGGAAGGATATTTTCTTGAATATGGCGGCCAGTTCGAAGCTCAACAAGAAGCAACCAAACGTCTCTCTATTCTCACGATGTTTTCACTGGTCGCCATCTTTTTTCTCCTATTGAAAGCGCTGGGCGATTGGCGTTCTGCATTACAGGTGATGATCAATATCCCGCTCGCCTTGATTGGAGCCATCTTCGCCATGCTCCTGACGGGTGGAGTATTTTCCGTTGCCACGCTGGTCGGCTTCATTTCACTGGTAGGCATCACGTCACGCAACGGCATCATGATGATCTCGCATTACCTGCACCTGATCCGCGAAGAGGGCGAAGACTTTACTGAGCACATGATCATTCGCGGCTCACTTGAAAGACTCGTGCCGGTGCTGATGACGGCATTGACGGCCGGACTGTCGCTGATTCCGCTGGTGCTGGCGGCAGGAGAACCCGGCAAGGAAATTCTGCACCCGCTGGCGGTGGTGGTGCTCGGCGGCATTCTGACTTCAACGCTTTTGGATCAGTTAGTCACGCCGGCGGTGTTCTATAAAATTGGGCGACATAGCGCAGAGCGAATTATCAGGGAGCGTGAAGCGCGCGCGGCGGGTCCCAGAGATGTATTCGGTCAAGGGGAGGAGCCCGATGTGCCTCCTTTTATTGATGGGCTCCCTGAACCAGTGCCGGGAGATTAGATTTATCGTCCGGCGCCGAGAGAAGGAGTAAAGAATTATGAGACTCCTAATTAGCATTCTAGCAATAGCGTTCGTTGTGTCCGTGATCACTTTCATTCCCGGCGCAGTGGCGCAGCAGCCACAAACAAGGCCTCGGCAACAACCGCAGCCAACGCCCTCTCCGCAGGAAGTGGGCGAAGGCGACGTAGTTCGCGTTAACTCAGACCTCGTGACGCTCACGGCGACCGTAACCGATGGTCGCGGTCGCTATCGCGCCGATCTTCGTCAGAGTGACTTCACAGTTTACGAAGATGGAGTGAAGCAAGAGCTGGCGTATTTCAACACTGGTGACCGCGTTCCCATGAGCGTGGGTATTCTGTTCGACACCAGCGGCAGCATGATCGACAAGATCGAAGGCGTCGAAGATGCCGTGCAGCACTTTGTGAAATCGGTAGCGCCGGGCGACGAAATCTTTCTGATTCGATTCAGCGATGATGCCGAATTGGTCCAAGACTTCACATCTGATCGCCAGCGCATCCTGCGCGCAGTTGAAGGGCTCGAACCACAGGGTAGCACGGCGCTCTACGAAGCGGTTCTGTTGGGTCTGCAAAAGATAAGTAATGGCAAGAACCGAAAGCGAGCGCTGCTGCTGCTCACGGACGGCAACGACACGGCGAGCAGAGTGAAGTACAAAGACGTGCTGACGCTAGCGCGGAAGTCAGAGGTGATCATTTACGCGCTGGGGATCGGGCATAGTGAGAAAGGTTCGTACGGCCACGACATTCTCGGCGGGATATTCGGTCGCGACAAGGACGAAGTTGATATGAAAGTGCTGAACGGCCTCGTCGAGGCAACTGCCGGTCGCGCTTTCTATCTTGAGAATGCTCACTCAGGCGGGCGCGATTTGGTGGATGAGGCTGCGGCTGAGGTAGCGAATGAATTGAAGCAGCAATACACGCTCGGCTATCGGCCCACGAACCGGCAACGCGACGGATCGTTTCGTCAGATCAAAGTTGAACTATCTGACAAGTCATTGAAGGTTCGCACCAAGGGGGGATATTACGCCGGGCAGAGTTAGTAGTTTGGGTGAACGAAGCCTAAGGAGAATCTATGTTGAAAAAGCTCGCAGTCGTTTCAGTGCTGGTGGTGATGCCGTTGTTGATTTTGGCTGCTTGTGGCACGGCTCAGCAACGTGCGCAAAGGAAATTAGAGCAAAGGGGAATTCCGTTCACCGAAGACGCGTTTGTCGAGAACGCTTACAAAGGTGATAGCGATGCGGTGAAATTGTTCCTGGATGCCGGCATGAACCCAAACGCGGCTAACCATGACGGGCGGCCAGCGCTCGTGGCGGCTGCGTTGGAAGGCCGCGAGACAGTTGTCGACCAGTTGCTCGATGCCCGGGGCGACATAAACGTTAAGACCAAGGAGGGACAAACAGCGCTCATGGGAGCGGCGGTAAACGGCAATCCACGGGTTGTGAATATGCTTCTGAGTCGTGGGGCTGAGCTCGATACAAAAGACGCTCATGACTTCACGGCTTTGATGTATGCCGATGGCGCGCATAAACCGGAAGTGCGGGACCTGCTGGTGAAGGCCGGAGCGAAGGACTGGCATCCGGGTCCGCTAGAAACTCCGGCAAAGCCGATCCCGCTGCCCAAGAAGCAGGCAGAGAAATCATGAAACCAATTGGCGCAATCATTGCCGTCCTTGGTGCCGCCTTGTTTGGTTGGCACCTCGCCAAGGTTTTGATGGGAACTGACTACGGCACACCGCCGTTGACGCATCACTGGACGTCACTCATTGGCGGCATTGTGATGTTCATCGGTATTTGGATCTACACCGTCGGGCGTCGCCGCGCGCGGCGTGCTTCAGGCGAGCGGGCTGAGTGATTGGGCTGAGATGGCCGTGAGCAATCGGAGAGTTGCTGGACTAGTAACGGCGGTCGCTGGCGTTCTGATCACGTTTGGTCACTTCCTGTTTGGATTATTCGATCGCGTTCCTGAGAAGTACCACAGTCATCAAGCGATAGTGGCTACGGGCTTCGGGTTGATGATTCTCGGTCTGGTGATGTTGGGAACTGAGAAAAAGCAATGACTCAAAGCTCATCAGCACCGGTTCACCGTGCGGACCTCGCAGGGTCCCTCACGGCGCGAACATCACTGGGCCGTTACATCGAAATTGTCGCCGGATTGCTGTTGGGCTTGTTGATGTGGGTTATCGACGCCGCGATGCACTGGCAGCTAAGTGCGAATCCCCTTTCGCTTCGGATTCTTGTCGATCAATTGGTTTGGCCCGGCGTCACGACAGCAGTCTTTCGCGCCGCTTTTGTCACACTTGCCATTGGCATTGGTTGGGCACTGTGGCGTAGAAACCTGAGGCGTGAAGCGGTTGAACGGCAGGAACACGAGCGGGCTCTGGTTTCAGAGCGCGTGCGGACGATGCTCGCGATCGTAAATACGTTCCGCTGTGAGGTGAATGGGCCGCTCTCGTTTATTGCAGAGAACGCACAAATGTTATCCAACCAGCCGCGTACGGCGAGCGACCAAGAGCGGCTTGATGAAATTTATCAATCGGCGCTTGGGATATCCGCGATCATCAAGCATCTCGCAAATTCGGCGCCGATGTATTTGGTAGACAGTGACGGCGGTGAGCGTGTGGTGCTGCGCGAGCCTTTCCAGACTGATGAGATTTTTTCGCAAACGTAATTTGCGAATCGACAGCTTGAGTTTTCATTCGACCTATTTGTTTTGGTGAGACGTGTCGGCATAGAGATAGTTGTACTAACGTGATTCGCTAGGTGACCCCTCGCTAATCGAACAGCAAACCTAACCCTGATTCCCCCGTAGCCTTATCTGTTGCTTTGCAGAGGCGACATCCGGGAGGAGAATCGAGATGAAAACCCGCACAGTTTCAAGGCGTGACGCATTGAAAGGCTTGGGAGCGTTTGGTGCTGTCGGGGCCTTGGAACGACTCGCACCTGCCTACGCGCTGCTTGGCGCGACCCAAGTGACGTCGCAACAACTGCCGGCGTTGAGCGGGGAGACAATCGATCTGACCATCGGTGAGACCCCGTTTCGTGTCGGCAATCGCATGGCCACGGCGCGGACGATCAATGGCACCGTACCCGGTCCATTGATCCGGCTGCGAGAAGGTCAGGATGTCACCTTGCGCGTGACTAACGGCTTGAAGGACCTCTCTTCGATTCATTGGCACGGTGTGCTGGTGCCTGCCGACATGGATGGCGTGCCCGGCGTCAGCTTCGCGGGTATCAAGCCGGGCGAAACTTTTGCTTACAAGTTTCGCATCAGGCAGTACGGCACCTACTGGTATCACAGTCATTCGCCGGGACAAGCGCAAGCGGGTGTGTACGCACCTCTAATCTTTGATCCTCTCGAACCTGATCCGATTAAGTATGACCGCGAGCACGTCGTGCTGCTTTCCGATTGGACTTCAATGTCTGAGATGGCCATGGTCGGAAAACTCAAAAAGCAGGCCGGCTATTTCAACTTCCAAC
>JAJPKD010000162.1 GCA_021323895.1 Acidobacteriota bacterium
AGCCGAACCGACCGACAAGTACGCAGACATTCACGTCGATACAGAAAAGTCGCACGAGGTCTATAAGAAGTGGCTGGCCCAAACGCGACCTGCTGATCGATATTCGCCCAACGGCGAGCGCCGGCCCTACTGGATGCTGCGGCCACTGAAGCCGGCGCGGGAGTTTTACAAACTGCCGAAAAAGTAGGACACACAGGTCCACGCGACCTATAATGCCGCCATGTACTTCAAGCAATTTTATCTCGGTTGTCTCGCGCATGCTTCCTACTTGATCGGTTCGGATGGTGAAGCGGCCGTTGTCGATCCACAGCGCGATGTCGATCAGTACATCGACGAAGCCGCAACGCAGAATCTAAAAATCAAATACATCATCGAAACGCATCTGCACGCAGACTTTGTCAGCGGCCATGGCGAACTTGCCGACCGAACGGGAGCGGAGATCGTTTTTGGCAAAGAGGCGGGTGCGGCGATTCCGCATCGCGCCGTGAAAGATGGAGATGAACTGGCGATTGGTCAGGTGAAGTTGCGGATCCTCGAAACGCCGGGTCACACGCCGGAGAGTATTTGTGTGTTGGTGAGTGAAACCGAAGATGCGGGCAAGGATGCCCGCGCTCCAAGCGAGAACGCTGGCGCACCGAAACTTCTGACGGGGGACACGCTGTTCATTGGTGATGTCGGACGGCCCGATCTTGCGGGCGGCCGCGGCTATACGTCGCAGGACATGGCCGCGATGATGTACGAGAGCTTGCACGAAAAAATTCTGAAGCTGGATGACTCGACCGAAGTTTATCCGGCGCATGGCGCAGGCTCGATGTGCGGCAAGAATCTTTCGACCGAGACATCTTCGACGATCGGTCAGCAACGCAAATTCAACTACGCGTTGCAGCCAATGACGAAAGATGAGTTCGTCAAAATGATGACGACTGATTTGCCGGAAGCCCCCGCGTACTTCCCGAAAGATGCGGAGATAAATCGCACGGGCGCCGCGCCTTTTGAAGACTTGCCGTCGCTCCGGTCGATGTCGCCTGCCGAAGTTGATGAATGCGCAAGACACGGCTCCGTGATTCTCGACGTGCGCACGGCCGATCAATTTGGCGCCGGCCATGTGCCGGGATCATTGAACATCGGCTTGGGTGGGCAGTTCGCATCGTGGGCAGGCACGTTGATTCCGATGACTGCGCCTATCGTGCTGGTTGCTGAATCGGAAGAGAAAGCCGACGAAGCGCGCATGCGTTTGGCGCGCGTCGGTTTGGAGAACATCAAGGGCTATCTCGCGGGTGGCATTGAAGCGTGGCAGCAGTCCTCATTCGATGTGGCAACCGTTCCGCAGATCAGCGTGGCCGATTTGAAGAAGATGATCGAATCGCGTTCCGATCTGCAAGTGCTCGATGTGCGCCGGCCCGCTGCATATGAAAGTGGTCATGCGCCGCGCGCGGTAACAGCGCCATTGTCAAAGCTGCGCGAAGCGTGGACATCACTGAACTTCGATCCTACGAAGACGACTGCGGTCATCTGCGCGGGCGGATATCGATCGAGCGCGGCCACGAGCATTCTGCAAGCCGCTGGATTCACGGATCTACTTAACGTGACTGGCGGAACGACTGCGTGGATCAAAGCCGGGTACGATGTCGAGATGCCGGCGAAAGCGGCGGCGCATTAAAGGAGCGCCGACATCCTTGTCGGCGGGTTGCGAGCATCCTTGCTCGCGTTTTGGCAAACTTCAAGGAGCAGGCAGGGATGCCGGCGCTCCGCAGGCAAGATGCCTGCGATCCATTCACATGAACACAACTCAATTCCCTAGGCGCAACTTTCTTTCGCTCGCCGGCAAAGGCCTCGGCTTGGCGGCGCTGTCATCATCGACGGTCGCCTCGCTGCTCAAAGAAATTCAGGCGGCGACGAAATCGATCGCTCATCTCACGCCCGAACAGGCGGCGATGGACGAAGACTATTGGTCCACGATTCAAAATTCCTTCACCGTCACGCGCGGCATTATCAATCTGAACAATGGCGGGGTCAGTCCCAGCCCGCGCATCGTTACCGAAGCGCTCGTCCGTTACATCTGGCAGCAGGAAGACGCAACCGCCTACACGATGTGGCAGATTCTCGAGCCGCAGTCGGAAACGATCCGCACCGGCCTCGCGGAAGTGTTCGGCTGCGATCGTGAAGAGATCGCCATCACGCGCGGCGCGTCAGAGGGACTCGAAACGTTGTTGCTCGGAATGGATCTCAAGTCCGGCGACGAAGTCTTGACCACGACGCAGGATTACGGGCGTATGCTGACGACGATTCGTCAGCGCGAACAGCGTGAAGGCATCAAGCTCAACCTTATCAAGATTCCGATTCCGCCGAAGGACATCAACGAAATCACCGCGGCCTTTGAACGGGCGATCACGCCGCGCACGCGACTGATTCAGATTGCTCATCAGATCAATCTCACCGGGCAGATCACTCCGGTCAAAGCCGTCTGCCAGATGGCGCGGCGTCACGGTGTCGAAACGATTGTCGATGGCGCGCATTCGTTTGCGCAGTTCTATTTCAAGCAGCCGGATCTCGATTGCGACTACTTTGCTACGAGTCTGCACAAATGGCTGTACTCGCCGAAAGGCACGGGACTGCTCTACATCAAGCGCGACAAGATCGCGAAGATTTGGCCGCTGTTCGCCGCGGAAGACAAACAGAAAGCCGACATCCGCAAGTTCGAAGAGATTGGTACGCATTCAGCTGCACCCAGGCTAGCGATCGGCGAATCGATTCTTTTTCACAACGCCATCGGCGGCAAACGAAAGGAGGCGCGCTTGCGTTATCTCTCGCGTTATTGGATGGACAAGCTGAAAGACGTGCCCAAGATTCGCTTCAACACTTCGTTCGATCCAAGCCAGATGTGCGCGATTGCGAATGTGCAAGTCGAAGGGCTCGATCAGGGAAAGATCGGCAGTTATCTGTTCAGCAAGCATCACATCTTCACGACCCCAATCGTTCACGAAGAGTTCGTCGGCATTCGCATCACGCCGAATGTCTATACCACGCTCTGGGAATTGGATCGCTTTTGCGAAGTGATGACGGACGTCGCGCGCAAAGGCTTGCCGGCTTAGTCACCTTCACTTCGAACTATGCCGCCCCGCTGGACGCACATCACGATTAACACTGCCGACATCGACGCGTCAGTTGATTTCTACACAAGCCTCTGCGGCCTTTCGATTGTTCGCGATCGCCGGCTTGAAGACCGCCACAACGTCTGGCTCGGTCCGGCCACGAATCCCGGTGAAGATCCAACCTTCGTTTTAGTGATCGTTCAGGACGAAGTTAAGTTCCGACTCGATCACTTCGGCTTTCAATGCGATTCGCGCGCAGAGGTCGATCGCATTGCGGAACTCGCCAGGCAAAAAGACTTTCTGGTCGAACCGCCCACAGATGTTGGCGGCGTCGTCGGCTACTTCGTGATGGTTCGCGATCCCGATGGGCATCTTGTCGAGTTCACTTTCGGACAGCCGCTGAAGGGGTTAAGCTGACGGCGAATGTCCACGAACCAATCTGATTTCCACGCCGGCTATGTCGCGCTCATCGGTCGTCCCAACGCCGGCAAATCAACTCTGCTTAACCGGCTGGTCGGCGAAAAGATCGCCGCCGTCTCAAACAAACCACAGACGACTCGCTTCAAGATTCTTGGCATTGTGACTCGACCGGACGGCCAGATCGTCCTGGTTGACACGCCGGGCGTGCACAAGCCGGGGTATGAGCTGAATCGGCGGATGATGGCGGCGGTGCACGATGCCTTGCTCAGCGTGGATTTGGTGTGCGTGATTCGCGATGCGTCCGTGTCCACCGGCAATGGCGATCGATTCGTGCTCGATTTGGTGAAGCAATCAGAGAAGCCGGCGCTGCTGCTGCTGAACAAGAGTGACAAGCTCAAAGAGAAATCAAAGTTGCTTCCGTTACTCGAATGGTATCAAGCCCAACACGAGTGGCAGGCGATCATCCCCGTGTCAGCTTTGAAGGGCGACCAACTTGATCAGCTCCTCTCAGAAATGATTCATGCGCTGCCGGAGAGCGAACCAATTTTTGCTGATGATGAACTAACCGATCAGCCGCTGCGCGCGATCGTCGCCGAGATCGTGCGCGAGAAAATTCTCGAATCAACCGGCGAAGAACTTCCTTATGTCACCGCCGTGGTCACGGAAAAATGGGAAGAGGTGCGCGCGGATTTCACGCGGATTTACTGCACGATTATTGTCGAACGCGAGTCGCAGAAGAAAATCATCATTGGCCATGGCGCACAACAGTTGAAGCAGGTCGGGATAAGGGCTCGCCACGAAATCGAGAAGCTTTTGGGCCATCGCTGTCATCTCGAACTATTCGTGAAAGTAGAAGCCGATTGGCGTGAGCGCGACCACTTGCTGGATGAAATGGGAATCCGATCGTGAACTCATCGTCGCCAAAGACGTGGTTCGTCGTCGCCGTGAGCGCGATCGGCGACGCAAATGAAGCAATCGAATATGGACTGATGGAAGCAGGCGCTCTCGGCACTGAAACCGACGACCGCGGCGAACCGGTGACGGTGCGTGGGTATTTCGAAAACAAGCCTAATCTCGAAGTGATGCGTGAGAACTTGAACCGCGCGCTGCGAATTTATGAATTCGCTTCATCGGCGATCCTCAATCTTGATTTGCAGGAGATTGCCAATCACGATTGGCTGGCCGAGTGGAAAAAGTCGTGGCAGCCGGTTCAGGTCGGCCGCTTCGTTATTGCGCCGCCATGGTCAGAACCGCCTGCGGTAGCGGGCGGGCCAAACACTGAACCAATCCTAATTCGCATCAATCCCGGCATGGCCTTCGGCACCGGCACACATGAAACAACGCGTCTCTGCCTCAAGGCGATCGAAAAATATTTTCGCGGTGGAAGTTTTCTAGACGTGGGGACTGGCACGGGAATCCTCGCCATTGCGGCCGCGAAGATGCGCCAGAAACCCGACCGTGAGGGAGGGCCGCTTGAGATACGGGCACTCGACGTCGACGAGGACGCGATCACCATCGCCAAAGAAAACGCCGATTTGAATCGTGTCGCCGAGCAGATCGATTTTCGTATCGGCACCGTTGACGAGCAAACGCCTTCCGCAGATTTCGTTTGCGCGAATCTGACCGCGCCGGTGATTGTGGAGTTGTTACCCGCGCTGATCGCCGCAACCTGCGGCAGGTTGATCTTGTCCGGGATCCTGGACTCGCAGATTGAGATGGTCCGCTCCGGGTTAGCGAAACTTGGCGTTGCTGATGCTGAGATCGATCAGGACGGCGAATGGGTGGCGCTGATGATTTAGAAAGTTGATTAATCGTTTAGAGTCGGCACTTGTGCCGACCGGGCGGGACAAGTCCCGCCTCTAAACGAAACAAAGATAATGACTCGTCGCAGATTCTACGCACCACCGCCCGCCTTTTCGGACAATCGCCGAGACGTCACGCTGAGCCCGGATGAGACTCGGCATCTGCGCGACGTGCTGCGTCTCAAAGTTGGCGATGAAGTCTATGTGTTCGATGGAGAGGGCCGTGAGTTTCGCGGTGAGATCGCGGAAATCGATCGCTCTTCTGCGCACCTTACTATCGAAGCGGAAGTCGAGCCGGCGCGACCCGAGTCTCCGCTCCATCTCACCATTGCCGTCGCTTTGCTCAAAGGCGAGAAGTTTGATCTCGTGGTGCAAAAAGCCGTGGAACTCGGCGTCAGGTCGATTGTCCCAGTCGCTACGTCGCGAGCTGACGTGAAGATAAAGAGTAAAACGGACGCTGACCGAAAGCTGGCGCGCTGGCAACGCATCGCCCTGGAAGCCACGAAACAATGCGGGCGCGCGCGTTTGATGGAGATTGGTTCGCCGGTACTCTTCGCAGATTTGATTCAGCGATCGACGAACGATGATTCGTTAAGACTGATGTTTGCTGAACGCGCTGGCGACTCGCTTGATAGTGCTATCGAGAATCAATCAGAGCCGCGCAACGTGATTGCCTTGATTGGCCCAGAAGGCGGATTCGCAGACGAAGAAATCGAGCAGGCTCGCGAGGCCGGCTGGAAGATCGTCACGCTGGGCGGACGCATCATGCGCGCCGAGACTGCGGCGATTGCCTTGGCGGCGCTGCTGCAAAATCGATTTGGTGATCTGCGATGAATGGCGGGACGTAGCCCCGCCTCTAAGCGAAACCTACTTTTTCTGTAGCACTCCCACGATTGCGATTCGATTTCCGCTCGAACTCACTGTGATGCGCGTAATTTTTGTCACGCCGGCGATTGAAAAGTTCGCAATCTCCTGCCAACCGGCTCCCCGCAACGGTACCACCGCAAACATCCTCGAGTCCTTACCCATGAGCAACTTTCCCTCCGGCAACCATGCGTAGTCTTCGACGCCGGGCAGTGTCGCGATCAGCGATGAACTTGTAGTGACGCGCGAGTCGTATTGTTTTATCTCCCAATGATCGTTTGCAATCTTGTGCACATAACTAAAGTTCTTCTGATTCGGAATCTTGCGAATGATGCGGCCCGGATTTTCGGTAACGAATTGCGACTTGCCGCTCTTCAGATCATAAATTTCGAGAAAATTCGGTTTGCCCGTTCCGCCCAGGATGAACAGCACCAGAGTGTGATCGTCAATCCAGTGGTGATAACCAACTGGCTGTACGTTCTCGAGAATCAACGAAGGCGCGCCGCCCGCGAGCGGAAACTTCCAGAGCCTTTGCGTCTTGCCATCAGCCTCGACGCGCACCACCGAAATATTTTTTCCGTCGGGCATCAGCGTCGGCGAGTATTCACTCTCGGGCGTATTGGTTACTTGCGTGGTCGCGCCGGTCTTGATGTCGTAGCGGTAAATGTCCGCCTGCTTATTTCTAATCGAAGTATAAAGAATCGAGTGGCCGTCCGGCATGAAGAAGGGTTGGTTGTTGTAGCCTTCGAAGTCGGTGATCTTCTTCGGCTGGCCCAGTTTCAGCTCGCCGCCTTCATGCCGCACATCGACGATGAAGATGTCGCTGGCGGGAGGCGCGGAGTTTGGCGTCGGCGAAGGCGAGGGCGTCTGAGCTTGATTCGCCGCGCAGGCCAGCACCAGCAATACGAAAATCGATGCGACTCGAAGCTTCACTTCTCTTATTTCGTCCATGCTGGCGATATAACATGCAAAGTGGCGGGCTTCAAGCGCGCCTGGAGCCTCGCCTTGCACCGTCGCCGCTCCCTGTGTGATTATTGCGTCAATGAATTCATCCATTCACAAAACCAAGTATACGAGGAGTCGATAAGAGTGAAAGCGGAGTTAGCGCAGTTAATCGCTTTGCAGAATGCAGACACCAATATAAGAAACCTACAGGCCGAAATTGAAAGCATCCCAGAGAGGCGCGCCGAGATCGAAAAAGAATTCGATCAGCGCGCCTTTGAAATTCGCACGCTGGAACAACAACGCGATGCAGCTTTCCACGAACGGGCCCGCCTGGAAAAAGAGATCTTCGATCAGAAGCAACGCGCCGAACGCGCGGACCGAAATTTGATGGCGGCGAAGAAGCCTGACGAATACACCGCCGCAATTCGCGAGGCCGACGCGGCGCGCAAACAAATTTCGGCGTTCGAGACGAACGTGCTCGAACAGATGGAAGCGTTCGAAACGGCCGAGAACCAGTTGAAAGAGCGCGCGCCGGAAGTTGAAAAGCTGCGGGTCGAAATGGAAGCGAGCTTCAAAGCATTCGATGAGCAGGTGCAACAACAGCAGAAAGAGGTGGAAGCCGCGCGGGCCGATCGCGAGCGCATTATCAATGAACTGCCAAAACCGATGGCCGCGATGTTCAAGCGCATCAGCGCGCGGATTCGCGACGGCGTCGCGGTGGCCGAAGCTCGCAACGGCGCCTGCACTGCTTGTTACATGGCTTTACGGCCGCAAATCATGGCCGATGTGCGGCGCGGCGACGAAGTAATCACCTGCGACAATTGCAACCGGATTTTGTATTACGCGCCGGACAAGAAAGCCGAACCGGTGGGAGTCTAGAGTTTCGAGTTCTGAGTTTCGAGTTTATAGTTGTGCGCGCCGTTAGGCGTGAACCGGGCGCACTTCAAATCATTTCCGGCTAAGTTTCACTGCTTTGTTGCTGTAATCCACCAGCGAATTAGATTTCAAATACGCGCGCGCTTTGGTGTCGTCCTTCAAATAAGCATCCCAGAACGCGATACTGGCAATCTTCACATAATCGAACACAGCTTTCTGATCTGTGCGCTGGGCCAAGCGAGAGATCAATGGCCGGCGCGGGCCTTGAGCTGCGGACGGCTGCGCCAGCGCGCCCGTGAACGACATGTGAAACGCGCCATCGAGCCACACGAGATATTTGTCCGGCGGCGGCGAATAGGTGTAAGGATCTTCACGCCAACTCGCCAATTGTCCCATCACACCGGCGTCGTTGCTGCCGGTCATCGACATCGTGGGCCGCGTCAAGCTCTTCCACGACGATTCGGTCAAGCCATTCTGGCTCTTCCCCTGCGGCGACAGCAGCAACAACGCCCGAGGTCGATTGTCGGCAAAGCTTTGCCCTTTCGGTTGATTCGGAATGTCGAGCGTGACACCGCCGATCATTTGCGTCGTGAAGGCGCCATAGGAATGGCCACCGACGCCGATGCGCTTCGAATCGATCTTGTTCTTTAACTGCGGCAAGCCCTTTGACAAATCGCCAACTGAATCAAGCACGAGCTTGATGTCATCCACGCGATTAATCCAATCGTCATAGTTGAATCGGTATTCTTCGACTAGTTCGCGGGCGCTACTTGGAGCCTGCTCGCCTCTTTCGCGTCGCAGAGCGATCGAATCGTTATGTGTCGGCTGAATGACGACGTAACCATGTGTGGCCCAGAACTCGGTCAACGGAAAATAGTTTTTGCCCGAGCCACCCGCGCCGTGCGAAAAGACAATCAATGGGAATGGTCCACCGGACTTGGGAACCAAAATACGAATCGGCAAGTCTTTGTTACGCCGCGAGTCGTGAATGACTTGATCGATCGTTTCGACGCTGAAACTTCCGCCAGCAAGTTTATAAGCCTCTCCTGAAGCTTTCGGCTTCTGCGCGCGCGCTTTGCGATAGAGCACTGCGCCGCCGACGCAAACCAGAATCAGAATCAAACTAACCAGAGCCCCAGTTTTGCGCTTGATGTTCATGTTGATTTAGACGCGCACAGAAACGAAAAGGGCGGACAAGTCCGCCCTTTAGATTCAACCAATTTTTCTGGAAGCTAATCTACTTTCGTTTCAGAATTACGCGTACCGGATCGCCTAGTTGCTCAGCCGGCACTTCGATTTCCTGGCTTTGGTAACCCTTCGCTTTGATCCTCAGCTTCAGCGTGCCCATGTGCAGCGGCGGCAGCACGGTGATGCCGCGCTCGTTGGTGTTGTCCCAGCTTTCGCAGAAAAACCCGTCCGTGCGCGTCGATTCTAGTTTGACGTACGCGTCTTTGATAGGATTTCCGTTTTCGTCACGAACCCGAACATCGGCGCGGCCGACACCATTCATGACTTTCGGCGCGATTCCCTGGCTGGGCGGATCGTCTTTTCTTGATTGCTCCTGCGCCGTTGCTACCGCAAACGCGGCGAGAATAACAAAGAGGATTGAAAGAACTTTCGACATTGGGTTAACTCCTAATTTTTGAACTTGTGATGCCGAAACGACGTTGTCAGGAATCCGCAACGGCTTTGTCAATCGATGGGCAAGAACTGTGGCTCGGGGGAGATTCCCACGACAGCGATCGGATTATACGATACGGCGGACGATCGTGGAAGAGGATTTGGGCTCGAAAAAAATCTGGAAAGCGCGCATTGTAGTTCCTGAAAGTAAATCGCTACGATCTCTGAGGAGGGGGCACTCATGCTGATTCAATTTTTATTGTTGCTGCTGATCGCCGGAGTTTGCGGAGCGATCGGACAAGCCATCGGCGGTTACTCGCACGGTGGCTGCCTGGTTTCAATCGCGCTGGGTTTCATCGGAGCGCTGTTGGGAAGCTGGCTCGCGGGCAAGCTTGGTCTTCCGGAAATTCTGGCGCTACCAGTGGGTGGCTGGCGCTTCCCGGTGATTTGGTCGATCATCGGCGCCGCGCTGTTTGTCGCGCTGATAAATTTAGTAAGCCGGCGGCGGGTGTGATTAGTGTCAGTACCGCGAACGATAGTGAGCGGATCAAGAAATCGTTAAGGTTATCTGATTCGGCTAACCCTCGCTGCCAGTATTATCACGGTGCGCATCAAACCACCACGCCCACACCATCGTTAGCCACGTCAGCAGCGAGAACGCCGCCAGCTTTTTGACGCTCGACGGAGGTGGGCCAAAGATAGTTCCCAGGTATCCGGCTAACAGGAACACAACGAACACGAGAAAAGCCCACAATCCGATTTTGTCTTTCGCGCGCGTCACACTCTGATAAATCAATGCGCCGGCAGCCAGCATCAAAACCTCGATGGCGATAGTCCACCAGCGATGATTCCACACGCTCAGACCGTACACGCGACCGTTCGCGATCAACGGCAAGTCAGGCACATGCACAATCCAATCGAGCACCCAATGACTGACGACCCCGATCCAAATCACAATCGCTCCCGCGACGTAACGCGTAAATCCAAAATAGATCGACGCGAACAACGTGGCCCAACCAACCACTGCCACCAAGCCGTGTGAAATTGGATACGAATCGAACTGCAGGCGAAGAAAAGGATTGTTGCTTGGCACGATCGAAACGTGTTCCCAACCAATCAAAACAAAAATCGGCCAAATTAGATCAAGCAGGATCGGCGCAGCAATCAACAAACCGAGTGAAGTACGTGGTGCGAATTTTTTCGCAGCCAAGCCAATAGCATAGTGTCCGACAAACATTCGCGCCACTCTAACATTTTATTTCATTCGTCGATTGAAAAAATCTTCACGTGCCGTTAAAGTAGGCAATCTGCAATTCATTCTGAGTTTAAGGAATGTCGTTTAGCTGCGGGTTACGACCCGCGTGCTCGCGAGGGGAGATG
Source organism: Acidobacteriota bacterium (assembly GCA_021323895.1). Classification (GTDB taxonomy): domain Bacteria; phylum Acidobacteriota; class Blastocatellia; order Pyrinomonadales; family Pyrinomonadaceae; genus UBA11740. Next base: position 11,000 of record JAJPKD010000162.1, read on the forward strand.
CGTTGTACTGCGCCTTCAATCGGGCACAAAGTCTGATTGGCGATGCCACAGATTTTTCGACACAGCACTAATTACTTAGCGCGAGCCACGATCTTTGGCGCGATCTTTATTTTGCTCGCCGCGCTTTGGGTAACTGCCGAGATTACTCGCTCTGGTTGGAACACCGGGCAGTACATCGAGCGGCAGCAACCAATTCAATTCAGCCACAAGCACCACGTGGGCGACGACGGCATCGATTGCCGTTACTGTCACACCACCGTCGAGACATCGGCCTCCGCCGGAATACCTTCGACGCAGATCTGCATGAATTGTCATAAACAGATCTGGGCGGACAGTCCTTATCTCGAACCTGTCCGCGCGAGTTTCAAGACCGGCAAGCCGCTCGAGTGGATTCGCGTGCATGACTTGCCGGACTTTGCGTACTTCAATCACTCGATTCACGTCGCCAAGGGTGTCGGCTGTTCGACTTGCCATGGCCGCATCGATCAGATGCCGGTCGTGTCGCAGACTCAGTCGCTGCAAATGGAATGGTGTCTGGAGTGTCATCGCGCGCCGGAAAAATTCATTAGACCTAAGGATCAGATTTTCAATATGGAATGGCGCGAGCGAAATAGTTCGAAGGACGAAATCGCGCAGGGTGTTGATTTGAAAGCGAAGTATCACATTCAAGGAGCGAATCTTTTGACAAGCTGTTCGACTTGTCATCGGTAGGCCTGGGTACGCAGGCCTCTGGCCTGCTCTTTTAGATGACCAACGATCGTCACATCAATTTCAAGCTGCTTCGTGACCGCATACTTGGCGGGCAGGATGCCCGCGCTCCAAAAGAGTATTGGCGCAATCTCGATGAACTCGCCGACTCGCCGGTGTTCGAAGAGTTCGTGCGCCGCGAATTCCCGCATGCCGCCGAAGAATGGAACAATCCGGTAGAGCGCCGCACGTTCTTGAAAATCATGGGTGCGTCGCTCGCGCTCGCAGGCTTAAGCGGCTGCGTCATTCAACCTCCCGAGAAAGTAATTCCTTACGTCAAACAGCCGGAAGAAGAAGTTCCCGGCAAAGGTTTATTCTTCGCGACGGCTTATTCGCTCGGCGGCATCGCGACGCCTTTGCTCGTGCGCAGCAATGAAGGCCGGCCTACGAAAGTCGAAGGCAATCCTGATCACCCCAGCAATCCCGGCGCAACCGCGACGGATATTTTTTCTCAAGCATCAATCCTCGGCCTTTACGATCCCGATCGTTCGCAGACGCCGCTTTATCGCGGCGAGACGCGGCCGTGGACAACTTTCGTCGCGGAGATTCGCGGAGCAATCGAAAAAGAGAACGATGGACTGAAAGCAAAGAAGGGCGCGGGCCTGCGCTTTCTGACTGAAACGATCACTTCCCCCTCGCTGGCGGCGCAGATGAAGCAAGTGCTCACGGACTTTCCCGAAGCGAAGTGGCATCAGTACGAGCCGGTAAATCGCGACAACGCACACGCGGGCGCGATCATGGCGTTCGGTCAGGACGTGCACACGACTTACGACTTCAGCAAAGCCGATCGAATCCTTTCGCTCGGCGCAGATTTCTTAAATGGATATCCGGGCAATCTGCGTTACGCGCGTGATTACGCCGCGAGACGACGCGTGGATGGAAACAAGGCAGAGATGAATCGGCTGTATGTCGTCGAGAGCACGCCGACCATAACGGGAGCGAATGCCGATCATCGGTTTGCAATTAAGCCAGGTGAAATGCTTGCTATCGCTCAGGGCGTCGCCGGCGCAGCTCAGGTCCAGGCGTCGACGGATATTGGAAAGTGGCTGCCAGCTCTCGCAAAAGATCTTCAGCTGAACAAAGGCGCATCGATCGTCATTGCTGGTAACGAACAGCCGCCGGAAATTCACGCGCTGGCGCACGCCGCGAACAATGCGCTCGGCAACGTCGGCAAGACCGTCTTCTATTCCGATCCAATCGAAGCCAACTCAGTCGATCAGACGCAGTCGCTGCGCGAACTCGTCACGGACATTGATGCCGGCAAAGTGGAAGTACTCATCATCATCGGCGGCAATCCGGCTTACAGCACGCCGGTCGATCTGCGGCTGGATTTCAATCGGCTGGAGAAAGTTAAGCTGCGGGCGCACCTGAATCTCTACAACAACGAAACATCCGAGATTTGTCACTGGCACATTCCGATGGCGCATTATCTTGAGTCTTGGGGCGACGCGCGTGCGTTCGACGGCACCGCGACGATCGTGCAGCCTTTGATCGCGCCACTTTACGAAGGCAAGACCGCGCACGAATTGTTGGCGGTCTTCAGCGATAACTACGATCAAAAGCCCTATGACATAGTTCGGAATTATTGGAGCGGACAAAAGTCGGGAGTCAGGAGTCAGGAGTCAGGAGTCAGCAAAAACAATTCATCCTCTGCTCCAGTTGCCTCCGCCTCCCCAACTCCAGCAACTTCGCCAACGCCGGCCGCGCCGATGGATTTCGATTCGTGGTGGCGAAAGTGCCTGCACGACGGATTCATCCCCAACACCGCGCTACCAACAAAAACAGTTTCGCTGAAATCGGACTGGGCCAGTTCGCTTAATTCTGCCGACTCCCGGCCCCCGGCTCCCGGCTCCTACGAAGTCATCTTCCTTCCCGATCCCTCGATCTATGATGGGCGCTTCGCCAACAATGGCTGGTTGCAGGAACTGCCGAAGCCGCTGACGAAGATCACCTGGGACAATGTTGCGCTGGTCAGTCCCGCGACGGCGAAGAAGATGGGTTGCCTGCCGCCGAATTATGAAGAGCGGCAGCGCGGCCGCGAGGCAATCGTCGATACGATCAAGTTGTCGCATCGCGATCGCTCGATCACCCAGGAGGTTCCCGTTTGGGTTTTGCCGGGTCAGCCCGATGACGTGATCACAATCCATCTCGGCTACGGAAGATTAAAAGCCGGCCGCGTCGGCACCCAGTATCAATATCAAACTGATCCGGATGGAGCGCTGCCTCACGGCGGCTTCAACGCTTACGACATTCGCTTTTCGGACGCGCCGTGGGTCAGCAGCGGCGCGGTCGTCAGCAAGACCGGCGGTCGTTTCGTCGTAGCTTCGACGCAGACGCACTTCACGATGGATGGCCGCGACATTCTCCGCGAAAGCTCGCTCGAAGAATTCGAGCACGAGAAAAATCAACTGGCGCAGGAACGGCAGACGCAGGAGAAAGAACTTCACGAACTCTCGCTGTATCAGGATTTCGATTACAAAAATCAGGGCAACGGCTACGCCTGGGGCATGTCGATCGACTTGAACAGTTGCATCGGCTGTAACGGCTGCATGATCGCCTGCCAGTCTGAAAACAACATTCCCATCGTCGGCAAAGGACAGGTCGCGCGCAGCCGCGAGATGCACTGGATTCGCATCGACGCTTACTACAAGGGCGACGAGACCAAACCCGAAGGGCCTTTCTTCCAGCCCGTGCCGTGCATGCACTGCGAGAACGCGCCGTGCGAGCCGGTCTGCCCAGTGCATGCGACTGTGCACAGCTCGGAAGGCCTGAACGACATGGTCTATAACCGCTGCGTCGGCACGAAATACTGTTCAAACAACTGTCCGTACAAAGTGCGCCGCTTTAACTTTTTCCTGTACCAGGATTGGGACACGCCGACTTATCAACTGATGCGCAACCCCGACGTGTCGGTGCGCAGCCGCGGCGTGATGGAGAAATGCACTTACTGCGTGCAGCGCATTCAGGCGGCCAAGATTCAGTCAGAAATCGAAGGACGGCCCGTGCGCGACGGCGAAATCGTCACGGCTTGCCAGTCGGTCTGTCCGACCGAAGCGATCGTGTTCGGCAACATCAACGATCCGAACAGCAAAGTTTCGAAATTAAAGGCCCGCGAGCGGGATTACTCGCTCCTGGGCGAATTGAATACGCGGCCAAGGACGACTTATTTGCAGGCGCTGAGAAATCCGAATCCGGAGATCAAGTCCTGATTACTTGATTCTGAGGTTAGCTTTTTTGATCTTTGTACTTTGTTCTTTGTGCTTAGTCGATCGCTAGTTCCGTGATGTTGACATAGCGAACAAAGTACAACGCTCAAAGTACTAAGCACGTTATTACTAATGGACGAACAGCGACACGACGAGCTTCATTCATCCGTTCACGCGACGCACCCGGTCGTGGGGACTGAGCTGACCTTTGGCTCGGTCACCGACAAGATCAGCGCGATCGTTTTGAAGCGCAAGACGCCGATTGGCTGGTTCATCGGCTTTGCGATTTCGTTCGCGCTGTTCCAGTTGATGATGCTGGCGATGGTGAAGCTCTTCTTCGTCGGCATCGGCGAATGGGGCGTCAATGTTCCGGTCGCCTGGGGCATGGACATCCTCAACTTCGTCTGGTGGATCGGCATCGGCCATGCGGGCACTTTGATCTCGGCGATTCTGCTGCTGCTGCGACAGAAGTGGCGCACGTCGATCAATCGATTCGCCGAAGCGATGACTTTGTTCGCGGTCGCGCAAGCCGGCATGTATCCGATCATGCACCTGGGCCGGCCGTGGCTCGCCTACTGGCTGTTCCCTTACCCAAACACGATGGGCATCTGGCCGCAATTTCGCAGCCCGCTCATGTAGGACGTGTTCGCGGTTTCGACTTATGCGACGGTGTCAGCGATGTTCTGGTTCGTCGGATTGATTCCGGATTTTGCGACGCTGCGCGATCGGGCGAACAGCAAAGCCTTCCGGTTGATCTACGGACTCTTGGCGATGGGTTGGCGCGGATCGGCCCGGCACTGGCATCGCTACGAAATGGCGTACCTGCTGCTCGCCGGACTGGCCACGCCGCTCGTGCTTTCAGTGCACACGATCGTCAGCTTCGACTTCGCAGTCGGCATCATTCCAGGTTGGCACGCAACGATCTTCCCGCCGTACTTCGTCGCCGGCGCGATCTATGCCGGCTTTGCGATGGTTTTGTTGCTGACGATTCCGCTGCGAAAGATTTATGGCCTCGAGAGCTTCATCACGATGCGCCACATGAACAACATGGCAAAGGTGATGCTGGCGACCGGCCTGATAGTTTTCTACGGCTACCTGATCGAAGCGTTCTTCGGTTGGTACAGCGGCAATCATTACGAACGCTTCATGATTTGGAACCGCATGCACGGCCCGTACGCGCCGTACTATTGGGCGCTCATTTTCTGTAACGGCCTGACGCCGCAGTTGCTGTGGTTCAAGAAGATTCGCGCAAACCTGGTGCTGTTGTGGATCATTTCGGTAATCGTGAGCATCGGCATGTGGCTTGAGCGGTTCGTAATTGTCGTGACGAGTTTGCATCGGGATTTTCTGCCCTCATCGTGGGGCATGTATCAGCCATCGCAATGGGATTGGGCAATGTATGTCGGCACCATCGGGTTTTTCTTTGCGCTCTTGTTCCTGTTCATTCGGTTCTTACCGATGATTTCGATCTTCGAGATGCGCACGATTTTGCCGGCTGCGGAAGTTGAAGAATAGTGTCAGAAGCCCGCGCGTAAGCAAGGGCTCGCTTACAAAGGTTGCCCTCCCTGACGGTCGGGCTTCTGACACGAACAGTCAATTGAGTTCATGAAGCAAGGCAAGCCACACAAATCTCTCTACGGCGTGATGGCCCAGTTCGATAACCCGAGCCAGTTGGTGGCGGCGGCGAAAGAGACTTATGCCGCGGGTTATCGACAGATTAATGGCTACTCGCCGTTTCCGATCGAAGAGCTGTCGGAAGCGATCGGTTTCCGGCGCACGGCGCTGCCCTTGATCGTTCTGATTGGCGGAATCCTCGGCGGGCTGGGCGGATTTTTCATGCAGTACTGGATGGAAGTGATCGACTATCCAATCAACGTCGGCGGCAAGCCGTTCAATAGTTGGCCGGCGTTCATTCCGATCACGTTTGAATGCACAGTCTTGGTGGCGGCATTTTCTGCCGTGCTCGGAATGCTTGCGCTGAACAAGCTGCCGCAACCGTATCATCGGGTTTTCAATGCGCCGCACTTTGCGCTGGCGACACGCGATAGTTTCTTTTTAGTGATCGAATCGAAAGATCCAAAGTTCGATCACGATGAAGCGGTTCGCTTCTTAAAGACTTTGGATCCGAGAGAAGTTGTTGATGTGGAACTCTAGAGAACAGAAGGCAGTTTGCAGAAATCAGAAAGCGGCATCAGCGGCTCGCCGCGTTGTTGTTTCCTGCCTCCTGCTTTTTGCCTTCTGCCTTCTGTCTTCCGGCTGCCGCCGCGACATGCAGGACCAGCCGAAGGCGATCGCCTATCGCGAGAATAAGTTCTACAAGGACGGCACGGGATCACGCCCGCTAGTTGAAGGCACTGTACCGCGTGGCTACTTGCGCGAAGATCGCGAGCTGTATCTCGGAAAGAAACTGACAGCGACTTCTTCGCAAACGGGCCCATTGATGACGCAACCTGCGGGCGGACAATCTACCGCGCCGCAGACGCAGCTGCCGACTTCGCCGGTGAATCAAGCGAGCGCGAATCCATATCCGGATGACGTCGATACATTCCCGTTTGCGATTACGAAAGACGACATGAAGCGCGGCGAAGAGCGCTACAACATTTACTGTTCCGTCTGTCACGGCATGACAGGTTATGGCGACGGCATGATCGCGCGGCGCGGATTCAACAAACCGGCGCCGGCCAATTATCACCAGGATCGTCTGCGACAAGCGCCGGTGGGCCATTTCTTTGACGTGATGACGAACGGCTGGGGCGCAATGCCGTCGTATGCATCGCAGGTTTCGGTGGAAGATCGTTGGCGCATCGCGGCGTACATTCGCGCGTTGCAGGTGAGCCAGATGAAGCCAGGCAGCAGCCCGACCGTTACGGAGGGCTCGAATACGCAGGCAGGAAAGACAAAGTAGGTTCAAGCGCGTTCCGCGCGCTTGGCGGGCAGGGATGCCCGCGCTCCGTTTATGAAGCAACTAGGTTACACACCGCCAACTGAACTGAAAGGCATCAGCATGCGCGCGCTGATCGTGGGTGTGGTGTTCCTAGTATTGCTCGCCATCGGCGCATTCGTCGATCGCGCCCAGTTCTTCCGCGCATACCTGGTCGGCTTTGTTTTCTGGAGCGGTATCACCCTCGGCAGTTTGGCGCTGCTGATGTTGCAGCATCTGACCGGCGGCGTTTGGGGATTGATCATTCGGCGCGTGCTCGAAGCCTCGACGCGAACGCTGCCGCTAATGGTGATTCTGTTTGTGCCCATCATCATTGGGCTGAAATCGCTCTATCCGTGGACCGACACCGCGTTCATGCATCAGACGGAAGCGCTGGCGCAGAAGATCAGTTTCCTAAATCCGGGCTTCTTCATCATTCGCGCCGCGATCTATTTTGCGTTCTGGTCGGCATGCGCCGGACTCTTGAATTGGTTCTCGCTGCTCCAGGATCGCACCGATCAAAAGAGACATCGCAAGCGCATGCAGATGGTCAGCGGTCCCGGCCTCGCGTTCTTGATCGTCTCAATCACGTTCGCGGCAATCGATTGGGTGATGTCGCTCGAACCGGGCTGGTCTTCAACGATCTTCGGTCTGATATTCGTCGCCGCGTGGAGCCTGAGCGCGCTGTCATTCACGATCCTGGTGATGTCGTGGCTAACGCGACGCGCGCCGATGAATGAAGTCGTGCAGCGATCGCATTTTCACGATTGGGGCAACCTGCTGCTGGCGCTCGTGATGCTGTGGACGTACTTCGCGTTCTCGCAATATTTGCTGATTTGGTCGGGTAACTTGCCCGAGGAGACGGCCTGGTATGTCGCGCGCAAGCACGATGGATGGGGCGTAATCGCGCTCGCCATCGTGATTCTGCAATTCGCGTTTCCGTTTTTGACTTTATTGTCGCGCGCAGCAAAAAAGAGCGCCGATCGTTTGGCGACGTTAGCGCTACTGATTCTGATCATGCGGGTCCTGGACGTAATTTGGTTGATCGAGCCCGCATATTATCGCGAACATTTTCATTTGAGTTGGATGGACATCGTCGCGCCCATCGCGATGGGTGGATTGTGGATTGCGACTTTCGCGTGGCAGTTGCAGAAGCGATCGCTGATGCCGATTAATGATCCGCAGATCGAGCAGGCGTTGGAGCCGGTTCATGAGCATTGACGTTTAGAGGCGGGCCTCTAAACGAAAATTAGGTTAATGGCGGAGAAACATCACACCACCGAAACGCCGGACACTTCTTACATCAAGAACATTGATGTGACGCACGAAGTGAGCGACGTGCACGTGCCGGCGATTGCCAAGTTCGTCGTTGCGCTGGCTGTTCTGATGGTCTTCTCGTTCTTTTTGGTCTGGGGAATCTTTCGGATGTTCGCGGCTCAGACCGTCGAGCCGCCGCGCTCGCCCATGGCGTTGAGTGAAAAGGATCGGCTGCCGCCCGAGCCTCGTCTGCAAAGCGCGCCGGGCTTAGCTGGGGAATTGGAGAAAGCCGCGCAGAGCGGAAAGGAAAAGCGCGGCGGGCAAGCGAATGAAGTAACCAACAGGGCGCCCGCGCCCAAAGGTCCGCTGTGGGAAATTCAGATTCTGCGCGAACAATGGAACGACGTGCTGAAGAATGGACCAACCGATCAGAATGGTCAGCGCTATGGCATGCCCATTGAGCAAGCGAAGGAAGAAGCGTTGAAGCAGTTGAAAGTGAGGAAGCAGTAGCAGTATGCAGAAAGCAGTAAGCAGAAAACCGAGTCTCTTAGTTTGGCGATGCGTCGTTTTCTGCCTTCTGCTTTCCGCCTTCTGCCTTCTGGCACACGCCCAGCCCGGAGTGCCGCAGCCGAACTCGCCCCTGTACGGCGGCGGGATGCGCTCGGGCGATGTGGCGACGGGGCTGCCGCCGGTGCTGAAGAAAGTTGGCATCGATCAGAAGTTGAACGGGCAGCTTCCGCTCGACGCCGTTTTCAAAGACGAGCAAGGTAATGAAGTTCGTCTGGGTCAGTACTTCAAAGGCAAGCCGGTAGTGATCGCGCTCGTCTATTACACGTGTCCGATGCTGTGCAATCAGGTGATGAACGGCATGCTCGGATCGTTTCGACAGATTTCTTTCAATGCCGGTGAACAGTTTGAAGTCGTAACCGTGAGTTTTGATACGAAAGACACACCGTCGATTGCGGCCGCCAAGAAAACGACGTACATCGCCGGCTATAACCGGCCGAGCGGGAACGCCGGCTGGCATTTCCTGACGGGCGACGATGCGAACATCAAGCGACTCGCGGAAGCAGTCGGTTTTCGCTACACGTGGGACGAACAGACGAAACAATATGCGCACGCCAGCGGCATCATGATCGCCACGCCCGGGGGAAAACTCGCGCGCTATTTTTACGGCATTGATTATCCGCCGCGCGATTTGCGGCTGGCGCTGGTCGAAGCTTCGGAAAACAAGATCGGCACGCCGGTCGATGCGCTGATGCTCTATTGCTATCACTACGATCCGGCAACGGGAAAATACGGTGCAGTGATAATGAACATCATTCGCGTCGCCGGCATCATGACTTTGATTGTGATGGGTTTAATGTTTTTGGTTTTGAGAAAGATCGCGGCCCGGCGACAGTTGGTTGCGTCAGCAGCCCGACCGTGAGGCAAATAGAATTTTAGAATGCAGTCCTGGTTACCAATTCCTGAAAGTGCTTCGACGCTATCTGGCGAAGTTGACGCCCTCTATTACTACATCTGGGGCGTGACGGTTTTCTTCACGCTGCTGATTTCCGCGGTCGTGATCTTCTTCGTCATTCGTTATCGTCGTCGCAATCCGTTTGAAATTCCACGTCCGATCGAAGGCTCGACGAAACTTGAGACGCTCTGGTCGGTGATTCCCCTGCTGATCGTCATTACGTTCTTTGCCTGGGGCGCGAAACTTTATTTTGCGCAATACCGGCCGGCGCAAAACGCGATCGAGGTTTACGTCGTCGGCAAGCAATGGATGTGGAAGTTTCAGCACGCTACCGGCCAGCGCGAAATCAACGAACTGCACGTCCCGGTCAACCGCAAGGTCAAGCTGATCATGACGACCGAAGGCGTGATTCACGACGTTTTCGTTCCCGCATTTCGGATCAAAGCCGACGTCGTGCCCGGCAAGTACACGACGGAATGGTTCGAAGCGACGAAGCCGGGGACTTATAACTTTTTCTGCGCTGAGTATTGCGGCATGAATCATTCCGGCATGCGCGGCTATGTCGTCGTGATGGAGCCGACGGAATATGAAAACTGGTTAAGCGGAAACGCCGGCCAAACGTCGCCAGCCGCGGCGGGAAGAAATTTGTACGAGTCGCTCGGCTGCGTTTCGTGTCATGGCGCAAACGCTGAAGGCGGGCGCGGGCCGGCTTTGCTTGGCGTTTATGGCAGCAAAGTTGTGCTGAATAACAACGCATCAGTCACAGCCGATGAGGGCTACCTGCGTGAATCAGTTTTGAATCCGCAGGCAAAGCTGGTGACTGGCTTCGGTCCGATCATGCCTTCGTTCCAGGGCCAGATTAGCGAAGAGCAGTTGTTGCAAGTCGTCGCGTACATCAAGTCTTTATCGACGTCCAAACCGGAACAGGCCACCGCGAAACCGGCGCCGTCGGCGACGCCGAGCGCGGGAGCGAAACCGAGTCCGACGGCGAAAACAAGTTCGTCACCGAAATGATGTAATTCACATGGAAGAATTCGTAATACCAAAACAGCCAGGCTCGAATTATCTCAACGCTGAGTACGGGTTGAAGTCCTGGTTGCTGACGAAAGATCACAAGCGCATCGCACTGCTCTATCTCGGCGCGATCACCTTTTTCTTTTTCATCGGCAGCCTGTACGCAATGATGATCCGGCTCGAGTTGCTCACGCCGCAGGGCGACTTGATGCAGTCGAGCACTTACAACAAGACCTTCACGCAGCACGGCATCGTGATGGTCTTCTTCTTTTTGATCCCGGCCATTCCCGCGACGCTCGGAAACTTTTTGATTCCGATGATGATTGGCGCGAAAGACCTCGCCTTCCCGCGCATCAATTTGTTGAGCTGGTATATCTACATGGCCGGCGGCATCATCACGATTTACGCGCTGCTCGCCGGCGGCGTCGATACTGGCTGGACGTTTTACGTCCCCTACAGCACGACGTTCTCGAACTCGTACGTTATCGCCACCGGTGTCGGGATTTTCATCAACGGATTCTCGTCGATCCTCACGGGCCTGAATTTCATCGTCACGATTCACACGATGCGCGCGCCGGGCATGACGTGGTTCCGGATGCCGCTGTTCGTCTGGTCGCATTACGCGACGAGCTTGATCATGATTCTCGGCACGCCGGTCGTCGCGATCACGATTTTGTTGGTCGCGCTCGAACGTCTGGCGCACATCGGAATTTTCGATCCGGCCGCCGGCGGTGATCCCGTCTTGTTCCAGCACCTTTTCTGGTTTTATTCGCACCCGGCGGTGTACATCATGGTGCTGCCGGCGATGGGAGTCGTCAGCGAACTGATCGCGAACTTCTCGCGCAAGAACATTTTTGGCTACAAGTTTGTCGCGTTCTCGAGTCTGGCGATCGCCGTGCTCGGTTTCCTCGTCTGGGGCCATCACCTGTTCGTCGCGAGTCAATCGGTTTATGCGGGAATGATTTTTTCGTTCCTGAGTTTCACCGTTGCGATTCCTTCTGCAGTGAAAGTTTTCAATTGGACGGCGACGCTTCATAAGGCATCGATCTCGTATGACACGCCGATGCTTTATGGTCTCGGCTTCATCGGTTTGTTTACGATTGGCGGACTTACCGGAATGTTTCTGGCAACGCTCGCCGTGGACGTTCACGTAAGCGACACGTACTTCGTGGTCGCGCACTTTCACTACATCATGGTCGGCGGGACTTTGCTGGCCTATCTCGGTGGCCTGCGTTACTGGTGGCCGAAAATCAGCGGGCGGATGTACCCGGAAGGTTGGGGCAGATTCTCAGCGCTGGTGGTTTTTGTCGGATTCAACCTGACGTTTGCGCCGCAGTTCCTGCTCGGCTACATGGGCATGCCGCGCCGCTACCACACTTACCCGGTCGAATTGGTGTCATGGCAAGTGCTTCACGTTTTATCGACGGCGGGAGCATCGATTCTTGGCGTGGGTTTGATGATTCCGTTGATTTATCTCGTATGGTCGATGCGCTACGGACGAATTGCCGAAGCCAACCCGTGGCACTTGCCGGGGCTCGAGTGGCAGACGCCTTCGCCACCGCCGACTGAGAATTTCTTGACGACCCCGATCGTCACGCATGAGGCGTATGAGTTTGCGCCACCGGAACACAAGGAAGTTGTAGGTAAGTTTGAAAGACAACAACCGGCTGAGAGTTGATACGGCGCCGGCACGATGCCGGCGAACCGCAGGCAATGATGCCTGCGCTCCAAAATTATGCCTGAGGGATTAGCAGCAACACACGAACACGCGTCGCATCCGGCGCTGCGGCATCATTTAGAAAACATGGAGCAGCAGCGCGAGGCCGGCACGCTCGGCATGTGGGTCTTTCTCGTCACCGAAATCATGTTCTTTGGCGGGATGTTCCTGGCCTACACGCTCTTTCGTTACGAGTATCCGGCGGCGTTCGTCAGCGCCAGCAACCACCTGGACATCAAGCTCGGCGCCCTCACCACAGGCGTCCTCATCGTCAGCAGTTTCACGATGGCGATGGCTGTCTATAGCACGCAGATCGGGCGACAAAAAGCGACGATCATCTGTCTGATCCTGACGATGATCTTGGGCGCGACGTTCCTCGGCGTGAAAGCAATCGAGTATCACGACAAGTACAACGACCAACTCATTCCAGGCCAGTTGATTCCGTGGCGACCCTTCAATCCGGAAGTTGCCAAACCCGGCGATACCGATCCGCACAAGCTGCACTTGATCGAAGGCGCCACGACACAAAATGTTCAGTTGTTCTACTGGATCTATTTTGCGATGACCGGCATGCACGCGCTGCACATGATTATCGGCTTGGGAATAATGACGGTGATTTTGATCATGGCGTGGCGCGGCAAGTTCAGTCCCGAATATCACGCGCCGGTGGAAATCTCAGGACTCTATTGGCACTTTGTCGATATCATTTGGATATTTCTCTTCCCGCTGCTGTATTTGTTGGGAAGGCATCTGGAACATGGCGGCTGATCTCTGATCTCAGACTGTTTTTATGAGCGAGCACATAGTCCAACCAAGAATTTACATCATGATTTTTCTGGCTCTAATGCTGGGGACGGGATTAACTGTGCTCGCAGCTTTCTATGATTTTCCCGGTCCGCTGAACGCGGTCGTAGCACTCACCATCGCCTGTCTGAAGGCGACCCTCGTCGTCCTTTACTTCATGCACGTGCGGTACAGCGGCCGTCTGATTTGGCTCGTGATCATCGCGGCGATCTTTTGGCTGGCAATCATGTTCGCCATCACGTTCAGCGATTACTGGACGCGCAACTGGCTCCCGATCAGTTAATAATCAGTAAAATTTTATGCCGCCAGAAACAACTGCCGATCGCGAACATTGATGATGTGCTCGCAGTTTTGGCATCTGAGCTGGAGCGTAGCATCTGAAGTTCTGATCGTAGCGCCGCAGCTCGGGCACGGGGCTTTGATCCCGGCTGGCTGCAAGAGGTCGCGCAACATGATAACCGGCATGATCAGCCCCGCCACCAACAGCGGAATTCCGACGATCAATCCCAGGCTCGTACCTTGGCCGACCGTCAGGCTGATGATGAGCCCGGCGATAAACAGAACCAGGCCAACCGCGACGCTGAAAGAAAATCCGTAAGCACTGTCAAACGTGCGGCGCGGCCGCGCCTCGACCGTTTTGTTTGCTTCCATCGAGAACTTCTCCTGCTCGGTTTTCAATGATTTGAGGTGAATGATTTCTACTCCTGCGCGCGCGCGTTTGTCAATCCGGTCGAAACGTTTGAGTGAACGGCGTCGAGACTGCTAAACTCTCCGTTTCTATTTGAGCGAATTATCACGACAATCGACATGCAAAACGAAAATTCATTCGAACAATTCCTAAGCCAACAGGACGAAGAGGCCTGGTCGGCGGCGCTGGCAACCCTGCTGCGGTCGATCCACGAGGTCGATCGTAACGCTACGCAAATCTGGTTTGCGTTTTATCCGCTGTCGCTGTGGCGCGCGCTCGCGCACGCTGATGATCGCGTACGTCTAGCGCAGCAACTTCTGTTGCAGGGCGATTACGAACTAACCGATCAAATCGATAGCTCGCATGCGTTTCTTTATGGACATCGCTTTTGGCCGCAGGTGAAGAACGCTGTGGAGCAACATGCGGAACAGTGGCATAGACTTCAGTCTGTGTCAGCCGAGCAATCACAGACTAGAGTCTATGCTACGACTCTGGCCGATCAGATTCTTTCGGTAGCGCGCAGCGGCGCAGCGGAGTTAAAGCAGGACGAATCCTTACTCGTGGGCATCACCGCCGTCGCTTTCATGACCGTTCAGCAGGTGGGACTCGCCGCATTCAAAGCTGCGCCAGGTAAGATTCAAATCGATTCGAATCACGCAAACAAGTCTCCCGAGCAAATTCTGCGGGAACGCGCGAAAGATGACAGCCAGGGTTTGTTTGGCTTCCTGAAAACGGTGAACAAGGAATGGACCGTGACCTGGGACGAAAACGACAATCGCGCGAAGTACAAACTGCGCGAGGGTCAGGACTTGGCATGGGGCGCCGCCTCCGATCAGTCGCGTGATTGGCGAGCCATCGATCCGCGTCGTGTCGAAGGACCCATTCCGGTCGAATGCCGATCCGCGTCGTGCGGAACCTGCTGGGTTGGCGTGCTGGGCGGCGCCGAGAAACTTTCCGATGTTGGGGCGCGCGAAGGCAAAAAGATCAAAGAGTTCGGCTACATCGACACGGCTGAGCCGAAACCGCTGATTCGTCTTGCGTGCCAGGCGCAAGCGAATGGCGCCGTCTCGGTAGTCATCCCGCCATGGAACGGGCAGTTTGGAAAATATCTGAAGTCGCTCGACAAGGGCGAGCGCGAGAAACCGAGCCCGAAGCCAGAGGCGGATCGCATTGAGCAACACGAAGCCGTGAACTAGCCTCCGACCGTGGTCAAACACTTCGACTCGCTGAAAAGAAAAGCGCACGTTTCACCGCTGCTGCTCGTCCTCGGCGCCGCGATGCTCTGGAGCACGGGCGGCCTTTTCATCAAAGCCAGCAGTCTCTCTGCCTACGAACTCTCTTTCGGCCGATCCTTGCTGGCCGCGATCACGATCGCCATCTTCACCCGCCGCGAAGGCTTCGGCATCAACCGGATCAGCGCAATCACGTCGATTCTCTACGCGGCGCTGCTCATAATGTTCGTCCTCGCGACCAAGTTGACGACCGCCGCCAACGCGATCTTTCTGCAATACACCGCACCGGTTTATGTGCTGATCCTCGAACCGCTGTTCTACAAAGAAAAGTTTCGCGCGCGCGACTTTGTGACGGTCGCTGCCTGCATCGCCGGCATGTCGTTGTTTTTCATCGGCAAGCTGCGCCCGCAGGACGTGAGCGGCAATCTCTTTGCGTTGGCTTCGGGAGTTTGTTTCGCGCTCTTCTTTTTGCTGCTGCGTCATGCAAAGGCGCGCAAGGTCAATCGCGCCTCATCAGCGATTTACGGCAACTTGATCGTCGTCGCGCTTTGCGCGCCGGCTTTCTTTGGCGCAGTGCAGCGAGGGATTAGCGCGGCGGACTTTGGGTGCATCACCTATCTTGGCGTCGTGCAGATCGGCTTCGCGTATCTACTGTTCACGCTCGCAATGGCGCGCGGCGTGCGGTCGCTTGATGCGGGCATCATTGGCTACATCGAACCGGTTTTGAATCCGGTCTGGGTGTTTCTCTTTATCGGTGAGCGGCCTGCGGGTTGGGCGATCATCGGTGGCGTGATCATTATCGCTTCGGTCATCGTGCACATGTTGCTCGAGACGCGCACGAGACCCGCCAATCTGCCGGCCGACGGAACGGTCATTCCGCACGAGTGAGATCCCAAACGAAACGTCACAACATCCACTGATGCCGGTTCGGATAATACGATGGCGAGCGATCGGGAAAGCGCTTCTTATATTTTTTGTAGCGCTCGTGCCAGTAATCATATCGCCGATCAGATGACTTCAGTTTCTGATGCGGCATGGCGCGGAGATGGTCTTCAATCTTGTGCATGTTGCGCGCGTTGAAACGCCAATCGTAGTTGCCGAGGTCATAAAGCGAAGTGAGGCCGCATCCTTTGATTCGACCAGTCATGTCGATGTATGGATCAAAGTAACTCCAAACCAGATCCCGCAAACTTCGAAAAACGGGTTTGCGGCCGTGGAGCCCAATGTCACGCGAGCGCGCAATCGAGCCCCACCTGCCTCGTTCCTGAAACACGAAGATCACATGATCGAGCAGATCGATCGATTCCAGATCGAGCAGCAGTGGCGGGTAACCATGCTGTTCGAGGATGACCGCAGCCGCGACGCAGGCCTCCAAACAATGCGCCTCGTTTCGTTTCATCACTTCCCGAAACGAACGCATCGTGCCGCCGCGACGCTCCCAGTTGTAAGGCATCTCAGTCAACCAGCGCTGCACCTTGGCGGGCGTATTCAAGCGCTGAATCAGCTTCCATTCTGTGGCGGTGAAAGCCGCGCGCGGCGACGGGTTCATGCGATTCAAGTAGCATATAACTTCGTGCTCTGTAAACTTGATTCTGCCACTTGCTGATGTCACACTTACGTTCAATTTACACCGCAATTAATAGATACAGATCGGAGTCACGATGAGTTCTCCTGTTACTCAGAAAACAATCACACTCGATCCGTCGAAGCCGCTCAGCACGAATGTTCACCTCTTGAATTGGGTCGAAAAGATGGCGAATTTGACCAAGCCGGCCGCGATCCATTGGGTCGATGGCTCAGTCGAAGAGGACGAAATGCTGAAGGCCCAAATGGTCGAAAGCGGCACCTTCATCAAGCTCAACGAGGAGCTTTGGCCGGGTTGCTACTACGCTCGCTCACACCCGAGCGACGTCGCGCGTGTGGAAGATCGGACGTTCATCTGCTCGCTGTCTAAGGATGCCGCCGGGCCGACCAACAATTGGGAAGAACCGTTTGCGATGCGCCGCAAGTTGAAGGAGCTGTTCGATGGATCGATGGCCGGCCGCACGATGTTCGTATTGCCGTTCAGCATGGGGCCAATTGGATCACCAATGTCGCAAATCGGCGTGCAGCTCACCGACTCTCCTTACGTTGTCGTCAACATGCGCATCATGGCGCGCATCGGCATGCCCGTCTATGCGGAAATCGACAAGGACTACAAGCGCGTCGTGCCGTGCATGCATTCGGTGGGCGCGCCTTTGGACCACGGACAAGCGGATGTTCCGTGGCCGTGCAACAACGAGAAATACATCGTGCACTTTCCCGAGACCCGCGGGATTTGGTCCTACGGATCGGGCTACGGCGGTAACGCACTACTCGGCAAGAAATGCTTCGCGCTACGCATCGCTTCGAATATTGCGCGCGACGAAGGCTGGATGGCCGAACACATGCTAATCGTCGGTGTGGAAAATCCGCAGGGCGAGAAAACTTACGTGACCGCCGCTTTCCCCAGCGCCTGCGGCAAAACCAATTTCGCAATGCTGATCCCACCCGCAGGTTTCGAAGGCTGGAAGGTTTATACCGTCGGAGACGATATCGCCTGGATCAAGCCGGATGCGAACGGCTGCCTGCGTGCGATTAATCCTGAATACGGATACTTTGGGGTCGCGCCCGGCACTTCCGAAAAGACGAATCCAAACGCGATGAAGACGCTCGCGACTAATTCCATCTTCACGAATGTCGCGCTAACGCCGGAAGGCGGTGTCTGGTGGGAAGGCATGACCGACGAGCCGCCCGCGGAATGCACGGACTGGCAAGGCAACAAGTGGACGCCGGCGATCGCAAAAGAGACTGGCGCGAAGGCTGCGCATCCGAATGCCCGCTTTACTGCTCCGGCGTCGCAGTGTCCGACGATCGATCCTGATTGGGAAAACCCGAACGGCGTTCCGGTAAGCGCGATCATTTTCGGTGGCCGCCGCGCGACGACGATGCCGCTGGTCTATCAATCATTCAACTGGACGTCCGGCGTTTACACCGGCGCGACCATGGGATCGGAAATGACTGCGGCGGCGTTTGGCGCGATCGGCAAAGTGCGTCGCGACCCAATGGCCATGCTGCCCTTCTGCGGCTACCACATGGGCGATTATTTCCGTCATTGGATCAAGATGCAGCGCTCGTTGAGCGAAACTCCCAAGATTTTTCACGTGAACTGGTTTCGCAAAGACAAGGATGGAAACTTCATGTGGCCGGGCTTCAGCGAAAATATGCGCGTGCTGAAATGGGTCGTCGATCGCGCTCACGGCCGAACCCTCGGTAAAGAAACGCCTATAGGTTGGACGCCACACTACGACGACATTGAATGGCAAGGGCTGAATTTTTCGAAAGAGAACTTTGATGAGCTGCAAGCTTTCGACCTCAACGCGTGGCGCCAGGAAGTGCTCGGACACGAAGAGTTGTTCCTGGATCTTCACGACCGCTTGCCGCCTGAGATGGTCTATGAGCGCGAGTTATTGATTTGCAGGTTGTGAGATTTTGAGACTGCGCTGCAGCATAGGGCGGCGAGGCTAAGCCTCGCCGCTTTTTTGTTTGAGCGTACGCGGAGAGCCGATGACTTAACCTACCTGCGCCGCTTCCGCGGTGCCCAACATCCTTTCCAAAGCCGGCTCCATTACTTTCGTTCCGTATTCGCCCGCGGCGAATGCTTTCAACTTGTGCTGCTCATCGAACAGATAGTACGCGGGCACATATCCTTTCTCGTTCTGAAATGCGTCGCGCAACTTATGTTCGTTGTCGATCGCGAGCGCGTCGTTAATTTCGTATTTCGTCACCGCTTCGCGCACCGCATCAACGTTCGTGTCTTCAGGATAACGCGGCATGTGAACCGCAACTATGCGGAGTTGACCGCGGTGCTTCTCTCGCCATTCGGCAACGCGCGGCAGGTTGTCTTTGCACATGCCGCAGCTCACTGACCAAAAGTGAATCAGGATGGGATGGCCCTCGGCGTCTTGCAGAACTTCTTCGGCTGATCCGCTGAGCCATTCAGTCGCGCCTTCGAGCGAAGGCATGGGGGTTCCAATTCTCATGGACATGATAGATCTCCGAGAGAGAACTGTGTCAGAAGCCCGCCCGTTAGGGAGAGCACGCTCGATAAAGCTGCCCTGCCTTACGCGCGGGCTTCTGACACGACTTATTTACGCACCAATCGTCTTCTGACCCGGCCGCCACTCGGCCTGGCAAAGTCCGCCGGTTTGCAGCGCCTGGATCACACGCAGCGTCTCTTCTGCGCTGCGACCGATGTTCAGATCGTGCACAACCTTGTAACGCAGCACGCCTTCGGGATCGATCACGAACAGGCCGCGCAGCGCGATGCCCTTCTCATCGATCAGCACGCCATAGTCTTTCGACATTTGCTTGGTAATATCGGCTCCGAGCGGAAAACGCAGTCCTTCGACGCCCCCTTTTTCACGCGGCGTTTGCAGCCACGCGCGATGCGAATAAACCGAATCGGTCGAGATGCCGATGACTTCTGCGCCGATGCCCTCGAAGTCCTCGTAACGATCGCTGAACGTCGTCAATTCAGTCGGACACACGAACGTAAAATCTAACGGATAAAAAAGCAGAACGACCCACTTGCCCCGATAATCCGAAAGCTTGACCGGCTCGTTAAGTTTCTCAATGTTCTTGGTTGATGGAATTTCAAAATCGGGCGCGGGCTTGCCCACTTGCGCCGATTCGTATTGAGTTGCGATTGCTGTTCCTACTGCTGACATTCTTCCTCCTATTGGTTGTTAATGCCGCGCGGATTTACCAGCGCGACGTTTCAGAATTAAGACAAACTATTCTATTTACTGTCGCGACAATCGGGACACAGACCATAAAGCGTCAGATGCACCGACTCTGCCTGAAACCGCGACGCGCGCGCCGCCGCGCGTTGTAATGCGACCGTGCCCGGCAAATCAAAATCAACGAGTTTGCCGCACGAAGAGCAGACCGCGTGATCGTGACGGTAAGTCTCGCTGTCGTAACGGCTCGGGCTCTTGCCAAACGAAGCAATCTCGCGAATCAGCCCCGCGTCTTTCAAATACCGCAGTGAGTTGTAAACGGTGGCGAAGCTGATGCCTGGCATCTTCTCCTTGGCCCGCTCGAAAACTTCGGTGGCGGTCGGATGCTCGTCCCGCATCCGCACCAACTCCAGCACGAGGCTGCGCTGTCGCGTCAGACCCGGACTCCGCTGCTTTGTCTTCGTTGATTGTTTCCGATTAACCACGACTGATTAGATTTACAATAATTCTAAATAGTAAGTCAAGCGAAGCGGCGTGACTTTCGATGAGCGCGCCTAACCGAGAGCGATTCCCCGTCCCGTCTCCTCAACTCAAGACCAACCTTCTGAAACTCCGCAGTTTGAGTCTTGAATAGCACGGCAAAACGCGTTAGCCTTAACTCGTAAGCAATACAACTGAATCATCAACAGGAGGAATCGACATGCCTGAAGTTGGAGATATGGCTCCGGATTTCGAGCTGAAGAGTCACCTCGACAAAGACAAGAAGGTGAAGCTCTCGGATTTCCGTGGCAAGAAAAATGTAGTAATCGCGTTTTACCCGCTCGACTGGACGCCGGTCTGAACGGCGCAGATGCCCGCATACGAGGCCGACCTCGAACGCTTCGCGGGCTATGATGCTCAGGTTCTGGGCATTTCAATTGACAGCGTTCCCTGCCACATAGCCTGGGCCAAGAGCCTCGGCGGAATTTCCTACGATCTTCTCAGCGACTTTCATCCCAAAGGCGAAGTAGCCCGGAGCTTCGGCGCTTATCGTGAGAACGATGGCATTGCTGAACGCGCGCTTTTCATCGTCGATAAAGAAGGCAAACTCGCTTACAAAGACATTCACGACATTTCCGATCAGCCGGACAACGAAGAGTTGTTTGAGGTGCTGCGGAAGTTGTAAAAGCAGAAGTCAGAGATCAGATGTCAGATGTCGGAATCGACGTTCCGGCATCTGGCATTTTTCTTTCTCAAGCCCACTAAGCTAACATCTGGTTCATGACCATTTCCCGCAAATGCGTTCCGTTCACGCCATTCGATCGTGAACTTGCGAAGAGCACAATCGCTATCGTTACCGCCGGCGGTGTGCACCTGAAGGATCAGGAAGCCTTCAACATCGCTGACGAACTCGGCGACCTCACTTATCGCGAGATCCCGCCAGATGTTGATTCGGCCGATCTAATGGTGACGCATCACCATTACGATCATCGTGACGCCGATGAAGATATCAACGTCGTGTTCCCGATCGATGTGCTGCGCGATCTTCAAGCCGAGGGCTTCATCGGGGGCATCGCTAAAAAACACATCGGCTACATGGGTTACACGATGCAGTTGAAAGCAATGTACGAAGGCACGGCGCCGGAAATCGCCAACGAGATCGACAAAGGTTCGCGCGCTGATGCGGTCGTGCTCACGGGTGGTTGACCGAGCGTCTGTCACCGCACGGTCGTCGCGGTCCAACGCGAAATCGAAATGAAAGGGATCCCGACGGTTCTCATCACCGTCAGTCCGGAAGTGTCTGCGCAAATGCGTCCGCCGCGCGCGCTCTATCCGAAAGGATTTAAAATCGGGAACAGCCTGGGCCGGCCCGGCATGCGTGATTTGCAGAAGCAAGTTCTGCGCGACGCCTTGAATCTCATGACGCAGAACACGCGGCCCGGCGAGGCAGTCACGATCGAATATCCAGAATATGGAGAGCAATACGAACCGCCGCACGTGAAGAAGATCTGACGTGACGCACATCACAGCCAGACAATCATTCCACCAAAACTGCTCGACATGAGCGAATCAGGCGGCGTAGAATTGCCCACAGTGAGGGCTGCCGTTAACAAAATTATCCAACCTCGTTCGCTGCTGGCCATGGCGCTGATGTTCTGGTGCGCGGGCACGGGTTGCATGATGGTCAGTTACGCGCGTGCTTCAATGAGCGACGCTGACTCGTCGTCGGCGATCGCCAACGAACAGCCAATGGCGGGGATGTCCGCCGCGATGGATTCGCACGCGTGCTGCAAGGCGAAGCACAGGGCTCTGAAGCATTCAGCCGCCGCTAAAGAACCTTTCAATCGCGAGTTGACGCAAGTCATGCTGCCATCGCCGGCGCAGGGTGATGCGATGAGTTGCTGTCCGTTGACGAGCGGCTCGATAGTTGTCGCGTCACGCTCGCAAACCAACGACGGCGCGTCACAAGTAGCGCACACAAATTCTTCCTCACCGAAATTGGAAAACTCGAATCAAACACCGGTCGCAATTCCACCGCGACTACCTGACCAAGCGCATTCGTATTTACTCGGTTGTGCCTTCCTAATCTAGAAATCTGCCTGCAAATAACTTCGCACGCGGTCGATCGAAACTCGATTGACTGAACTACGCATCAGACCATTCTGATGCAGGCAGATATTTCTTTAACAGGAGAACTAGCTATGAATACTTTTAGACGTTTTATTCCCGCCCTCGTGCTGGGACTGACAATTGCGCTGGCCGGTGTTTCGGTGGCGCAGAACGCGAGACAAACCAGCGGCGACAAGAAAGCCTCGTGCTGCAGTTGCTGTACTGATTCGTGTCCGATGATAAAAAAGGATGCGATGAAGAATCACACGATGGCCACTGACAAGGACGGCTGTTGCGGCGATTCATGCGACATGAAGAAGAAAGACAGCATGAAGAACCACACCATGGCGACTGACAAAGACGATTGCTGTGGTGATTCGTGTGACATGAAGAATCACGCGAAATCCGGCACGACAATGAAGATGTCTTCCGAAAAGCATGACTGCTGCGGCGATTCGTGCAATATGAAAGACATGAAGGAGATGAAACCAAAACCGTAGGTCCATCTCTTTGCACAAACTGGGCGCGGCGCTGCGTCAGGCCGCGCCCAGTTTGAAGTAAACCTTGACGCTGATTTAGAGTTGGTTCTAGAGTAGTTTTGGCGATGAAGCAACGTCTCGCATCATTGGTCCTTTTGCTCGTGCTTTTCGGCGGCGCGTTCGCCGGAGTGCCAATGAGCTTTGGCGAGAACCAATGCAGCATGGGCAACATGGACATGGAGTGCTGCAAGGCGATGCTCTTGCTGCAGAGCCGAACGAAGTTGACAAGCGATGAAGAGTTGCTGTGCCTGCTCAACTGCGCGCAGAACGGAACAACGTTGCCGGCGAGTGTCGTGCGCGTGACTGCACCGGCGCAAACGATTCAGCCTTTGCTTCCGGCTTTGACCCAACCTCTTTCGATTCCAATTTCAGTTTCAAGAGCCGCTACGCAAGCGCACAGTCCGCCCGGTTCGCCACCAACCTATCTCCGTAATCTCACCCTTCTAATCTGATTCCACCCAGGCCGTGGTGTGTCTTCTGTAGGTTTGAGAAAACCCTGCAGAGGTTGGTCTATTCGTGTGTGCCTTGACGCGCACAGAATCTGTTTGGAGGAATCAGATGAAGAAATCTCTCGTGGTAATCACAATCTTAGTCGCGGCGCTTGTATTCATCGCCGCCTGCACTAAGTCAACCACCGTTTCCAACGGCAAACCGATTGCCTCGACGACCGTCAACAACCTGACGGCGACGCTTTCGAATTCAAGCGGTCAACTCAAGACAGGCGATCAGGAAGTCACGCTCGCGTTCACTGATTCATCAGGTAAGAACGTCGACGTCGGCGCGGTGTCACTGAACTTTCACATGCCCGCGATGGGCGGCATGGCCGCGATGAATGATGCGGTGACGTTGACGACGACCGCGACGCCTGGTGTGTACAGCGGCAAGGTGAACATCTCGATGGCCGGTGAATGGCAAGGGCAACTTGCGTTCGAAGGGCCAGCCGGTAAAGGCAAAGCGACGTTCAGCGTGACGGCCAGGTAAAGATTTGTCCGTTGTCAGAGTTGTCCGTGGTGGTTGCATAGGCCACGGGAGAACCAGACTACTGACAACTGACTACTAACAACTGACGTGATTCAGAAGTTAATTGAAGTCGCAATGCGCAATCGCGGTCTGGTGATCGCGATCTATCTCGGGCTCGCCGCCTGGGGTTATTGGGCATTGCTGCGCACGCCGATCGATGCGATTCCCGACCTGTCTGAGAACCAGGTCATCGTCTTCACCGATTGGCCGGGCCGTTCTCCGCAAGAGGTCGAAGATCAGGTGACCTATCCGCTGGTGACGAACCTGCAAGGTTTGCCCGGCGTGCGCGTGGTGCGCGCAAGTTCGGCGTTCGGCTTTTCGATGATCAATATCATCTTTGAAGACAACGTCGATCTTTACTGGGCGCGTACGCGCGTGCTGGAGCGTTTGAATCTTGTCACCGCGCAGTTGCCGCAAGGCGTCACTCCCACGCTCGGCCCGGATGCAACCGGCGTCGGTCAAATCTTCTGGTACACGTTGGAGAGCGATCAGATGAGCCTGCGCGACCTGCGCAGCTTGCAGGACTGGTTCGTTCGCTATCAGTTGAACTCAGTGCCCGGTGTCGCCGAAGTCGCCAGCGTCGGCGGCTACGTCCAGCAGTACCAGGTCGACGTAGATCCGAACAAGCTGCGCTCATACGGCCTGCCACTGTCGATGGTCGTCGAAGCTGTCGAACGATCGAACCGCAACGTCGGCGGCAACGTAGTCGAGCAGGCGGGCCAGTGGTCGGTCGTTCGGGGCGTCGGCCTAATCGAATCAAGTGCGGACATCGAGAACATCCCGCTGACGGCGCAGAATGGCATTCCGATTTACGTCAAGAACGTCGCGACAGTGAAACTCGGCAATGCGTTTCGTCAGGGAGCGCTGGACAAGAACGGCAAAGAGGCAGTCGGTGGGGTCGTCATCGCGCGATATGGCGTGAACACGCTGGCAGTCATCGATGCGATTAAACAGAAGATCGCAGCCATTCAAAGCGGCCTGCCAAAAGGCGTTCAGGTCGTTCCCTTCTACGATCGCACGCAACTGATTCAACGCGCCACGCACACTTTGAAGCGCGCGCTGATTGAAGAGCTGATCCTCGTCACGCTCGCGCACATCCTGTTTCTCGCGCACTTCCGCTCGATTCTGATCGTCACGATTCCTTTGCCGCTCGCAGTACTGCTCGCGTTTCTGTTCATGTACTACGCCGGAATCAGCTCGCATCTAATGTCGCTGTCGGGTATTGCGATCGCGATTGGCGTGCTGGTTGACGCGGGAATTGTCGTCACGGAAAACGCTTTTCGCTTCATCGAAAAGCGAAAGATCGACACGAGGGATCGGCCGCTGGTCTGGCAAACGGTTCTGGAGTCAACGCGTTTGGTTGGTCGTCCGATTTTCTTCTCGATGGCGATCATTATCCTCGCATTCGTGCCCGTGTTCGCGCTGACGGGCGAAGAAGGAAAGCTGTTTCATCCGCTGGCATTCACCAAGACGTTCGCGATGGTGGGCGCGACGATCATCGCCGTGACGTTGGTGCCGGTGCTCTGCACTCTGCTTTTGCGCGGCAAATTCCATGCAGAGCAAGCCAATCCGGTGATGCGCGCGCTGCACTTCATTTATCGCCCGGTGTTGCGATTTGCATTGAACCATCGGCTTATCACAGTGGCGCTCGCCGTGCTGCTGTTCGCCGGTGCGTTGTTTCTCGCCACGGGCATCGGCAAAGAGTTCATGCCGCCGCTCAACGAAGGCGACTTAATGTTTATGCCGGTGACCGATCCAGCGATCTCGATCGATGAAGCGCTGAAGATCACGCAACGTCAGGACGAAATTCTCAAGACCGTTCCCGAAGTCGAATGGGCCGTCGGCAAAGCCGGCCGCGCGGAAACTTCAACCGATCCGTCGCCGATCAATATGACGGAAACGGTGATCCACTTGAAAGATCCGGCGCAGTGGCGAGCAGGCATGACGCGCGAATCGCTGATCGCTGAGCTGGACGAGAAGTTGCGCATGCCCGGCGTCACAAACATTTGGACGCAGCCGATTAAGAACCGGATCGACATGCTTTCAACCGGCATTCGTTCGCAGGTTGGCATCAAGATCTTCGGAAACGATCTGAAGACGCTCGAAGACTTATCACGCCGCACTGCCGAACTTTTACGCAATGTTCCTGGCGCGAAAGACGTGTACCCGGAACAAATCAGCGGCGCGCCTTACATCGACATCAAAATCAATCGCACCGCCGCCGCGCGCTACGGTATCGACCAGCAAACCATCAACGAGGCCATCGAAAAAGGCATTGGCGAAACAAACCTGACGGTGACGATTGAAGGCCGGCGTCGCTTCCCAGTGCGCGTGCGTTTCGCGCCGGAGTTTCGTGGCAACGTGCCGGCGATCGGAGCAATTCCGGTTACTTCGCCGACAGGCCAGCCGATTCCGCTTTCACAACTCACCGAGATTACCCAAGTGCAAGGGCCGACGATGATTTCAAGCGAGAACGGACTGCTGCGCGGCACGGTTCTGTTGAACGTGCGCGGTCGCGATGTCGGCGGGTTTGTTGACGAAGCCAAAGCCGCAATCGCGCGGCAAGTGCAGATGCCGACCGGTTATTACGTCGAATGGAGCGGCGAATACGAAAACCAACAACGCGCGCGCAGCCGTCTGCTTCTGGTTGTCCCGATCGTGCTGATTGTGATCTTCGCGTTGCTTTACATCACTTATCACTCGGCGCTCGAAGCAGCGCACGTGCTGATGGCCGTTCCTTTCGCTTTGACCGGCGGCATCTATTTGCTCTGGGCACTGGGTTACGACTTCTCAGTCGCGGTGTGGGTTGGCTTCATCGCGCTATTCGGCACGGCAGTGCAGACGGCGGTGGTTATGGTGATCTATTTGGAAGAGGCAGTCGAGCGAAAGAAGGCCGAAGTCGGTCAATTGGATCGATCTTCACTGATCGAAGCGGTAATGGAAGGCGCGCTGCTGCGTTTGCGGCCAAAGGTAATGACGGTTTCGACCGTGGTCGCTTCGCTGCTTCCAATTATGTGGAGCACGAGCGCAGGCGCGGAAGTCATGAAGCCGCTGGCGACGCCAGTCCTGGGCGGAATGGTTTCCAGCCTGCTGCATGTCTTGGTGGTGACGCCGGTGATTTTTTTCTGGTTGCGGGAGCGTGAGTTGAAGCGAGAGATCGGGACCTGAATTCAAGATGAGAAGTTCGCGCCAACCAGCCCACCAAGTGGGCGGCAAAGTAATAGCCCCGGGCGTCAGCCCGGGGTTAGGGGTTTTGTTTTTGTCTGAGCCCGCAAAGCGGGCGACAGATCTCTGCAACGGTGTCAATAAACGACTATTGGTCTGTCGCCCCTTCGGGGCTCGCAATGTCTATTCAATCGGCTACCCCGGGCTTACGCTCGGGGCTATATTCTGCCACCTGCTTCGCAGGCTCGTTGTCGCGTTTCTGCTGACCAGCCTCAATGGAACAACAGTTTCTGCGCAACTTATTAAGATCCCGGAGGTCCCAGTCCCTGCACTAGCCGTCACGCAAAACTCAAACGGTTCGCAACCGCAATCACCACTCTCTGGTTATCTCGATCAAACCAACGGCATGACTGCGGATGAGGCGGTTGCCTACGCGCTCGCTCACAACGCTGAACTCGAGGCCGCTCGCAAGGAAATCGATGCGGCGCGCGCCATGGTCAAACAAGCGCGCCTGCGCGCGAACCCGATGCTGGACGTGGAAGGCACGCGCCAAATTCCGCCGGGCAAAGACAACAGCATCATGGCCGGCGTGACGCTGCCGCTCGAACGCGGGGGCCGCGTGCCGGCGCGCATCGCGGTGGCCGAACGCGAAGTGGAAGTGCGCGAGCGTGAAGTTGCGAATCGCGAGCGCGTGTTGGCAGGCGACGTGCGAATGAAGTTTGGTGAAGCTCTAGCCGAAGCCTTGAAGCTTTCGTTCACCAATCAACTGATCGAAGCGAACCAACAGAGTCTTAATCTTATTGCCGCACGTGTTAACGAAGGCGCAACGCCACCGCTGGAACAGAACATGGCGCTCGTTGAGTTGAATCGATTGAAGTCGAAGCGCGAAACCGCGGAAGGCAAAGTCGAAGTAGCCATGCTCGAACTGCGGAACTTGATCGGCATGCCGCCGGAACAGGCGCTGCGTCTGCGCGGCGACTTCGATCACTTGATCGACCAATTGCCGCCGGTCAGTGATGCAACTGTGCAATCGGTGCGCGAGCGTCCGGACATTCAGGGATTTCGCGCGATTGAGAGTCTCGCGGCGGCGCGCATCGAACAAGCGCGGGCGGAAGGCCGCTGGGACGCGAGCATCACCGCCGGCTATCAACGGATGAATTCGAGTTTTCCGGTCTTTGGTGTTGACGAGCACCGCGGATTGCAGCCGGTGAAGGACGTGTTTCATTTTCTCAAGCTCGGCGTCTCGATCAATTTGCCGGTGCGCAACAAGAACCACGGAGCGATCGAGGCTGCTGGCGCTGAATCCGAAGCAGCAAAGTCGCGACGCGAATTCGCCGAGCTGACTGTGCGCCGCGAAGTCGCATCCGCTTACGCGCAATACGATCGCGCGGTCAAGGCCGAAGAGATCTTTCGCGTCGGCGTGCGCGACGCCGCCAAAGCTAATCTTGATGTCGTGCGGCAGACCTATGAACTTGGATCGAAGAGTTTGATCGATTACATCGGCGAGCAGCGTCGCTTCATCGAGTTGGAAAATGATTTCATCGACGCACAGCTTGCGGTTTACAACGCCCGCGTCGAAATCATGCGCGCCACCGCTTCACCGGAGTTAATAAAGAAATGAGCGAAGAACCTAAACAAGTTTCCCCAACCAGTGAATCGCCACCAAAGCGCGGTTCACGGCGAACCGGAATCATCGTTGCAATCGTTGCCCTGGTCGCCATCGTCGCGATTGTTGTTGTCTGGCTGCTGTGGCCTAAGCCAACCGGCAAACCTGTCGCCGCGCCGCGCACAGTTTCTTTTGAGCAATCATCCGAGACACCGGCGCCAACGGGGGAACAGAAGCTAACGCTGACGGCTGAGCAACTTCGCAGCGTGCAACTGAAGATCGAAACCGTTGGTGAAGCGCCGGCAACAGAAGCCGCCGGCCAGATGGCCACCGGCGTCGTGCAGGCGAACAGTTACAAAGAAACGCCCGTCATATCACTCGTGGCCGGCATCGTGCGCAGCGTCAGCGCGGAACTCGGACAAAACGTGCGGCGCGGTCAACGTGTCGCGGTTGTCTTTAGTAATGAACTCGCTGATGCGCAATCGCGTTACTTAACGGCGGTTGCGGTCTTGGATGAACATCATCGGCATCACATGCGCACGGCGAAGCTCGTCGAGATTGGCGCGGCCAGCCGACAGGAACTCGAGATGGCCACGTCGCAACTGAGCGATGCTGAGTCGAACCTTGCGAACCTTCGTCAGAAACTGATGCTGCTTGGATTGTCGGCTCAACGAATCGACGCGTTGAAGTCTGTTTCGCAAATCAGTTCTGAAGTCGCCGTGAACGCACCGAACTCAGGGACAATCACCAGCCGCACCGTCAACCCAGGTGAAGTGATCGAAGCGAACAAAGAACTGATGCGCGTGACAGATTTGTCGACCGTTTGGGTCGTCGGACAGGTTTACGAAAAGGACCTTGCGACGGTGCGTGTCGGCAGTGGGGCGAACGTAAGTTCAGACGCTTATCCGGGGCAGCTGTTTCGCGGGCGCGTGACGTACGTCGATCCGAAGATCGATCCGGCGACGCGCACCGCTCAAGTCAGAATCGAACTGGCGAATCCGCGTCAGATATTCAAGATTGGCATGTTCGTTAACGTCGCATTCGGCGCGCTCGGTGTGGCCGAGAAAACGATGCCGATGGTCTCGAAAGATGCGGTCCAGACGATTAACAATCAGCAGATTGTGTTTGTCGCAACCGAGAAGCCGAACGAGTTTCTCGTACGACCAGTTCGCGTCGGCACTGAGACGAACGGGTTTTATCCCGTGATTGAAGGACTGCATCCAAGAGAGCGCGTCGTGACGCAGGGAAGCTTCTTACTGCGGGCTGAATGGTTAAAGACGCGCGCATAAGATAGTATGTTTGTACTGGCCTCCAACCATTTCAACTCGCGTTCCGCGGAAAGCCGCGGGATCCAATTTACATTTTTGAAAGGCAAAGCGATGCATTGTGGTGTGTGTTTGAGAATTCTAGTGTTGATAACTGTGATGGTCTCTGCGATACAAGCGCAACATAAGCACACAATGCCGATGCCTTCGCCGGCGCCAAAAGCCTCGCCTTCACCGACACCCGCGCAAACACAGATGCCTGAGATGCAGATGCCCGCGGCCTCGCCGACTCCGGCTGCATCTCCGCAAATGCAGACGAACCCGCCGGGAATGAACATGCCGATGCCTGCGGCGAGTCCCTCCCCCAGTCCGATGGAGCAAATGCCCGGCATGAATATGGGCGGAACCAGCAGCACCATGAACTTGGGACCGTTGCTCGTGATGAATGGCGATGACATGGGCATTCGCATCGGCTCGAGTGAAAAGAATTCGATGTCGATGGGCGCGATGGGGTCGGGAACGTCGTGGCAGCCTTCATCCGCGCCGATGTACATGCAGCATTGGAACAAGAATGACTGGCTGCTGATGTTTCACTACAACGTCTTTGTCGATGTAAATCATCAAGGCGGTCCGCGCGGCGTGACGAAATTCGAATCGGCGAACTTGTTTATGCCGATGGCCTATCACAAGCTTGGCCCCGGCACGATTCAGTTACGCGGTATGTTTAGCGCTGAGCCTTTCACCTTTCCCCGTGGCGGATCACCGCTGCTGTTTCAGACTGGCGAGACTTACAAAGGCCGGCCATTGATCGATCGACAGCACCCGCACGATCTCTTCATGGAGTTGTCAGCGCAGTACACTCTGCCGCTTGGCGAGCGCAGCACGTGGTTCGCGTACTTTGGTTATCCGGGCGAGCCGGCGCTCGGACCGGTCGCTTTCATGCATCGCGCGTCGGCTTCCGAGAATCCATCCGCGACGCTGTCGCATCACTTGCAGGATTCGACACACATCAGCTTTGGCCTGTTGACGACGGGGCTCACTTATCGTTGGTTCAAGTTGGAAGGGTCGATCTTCAACGGGCGCGAGCCCGACGAGAATCGTTACAACTTTGACGCGCACAAATGGAACTCGCGTTCGGCGCGGGTTTGGTTTATGCCAAACAAGAATTGGGCGCTGCAGATCAGCCACGGCTTCCTCCGCAGCCCGGAAGCCCAGGAACCCAACGCCGACATTCGACGCACGACGGCGTCGCTTCAATACAATCGCAAAATCAATCGCGGCAACTGGGCGGCGGCTCTGGTTTGGGGACGCAATCATGTTAGCGAGCCCGGCGAGATCAAGAACCTCAATGGCTACACCGCAGAATCAACGGTTCAGTTTCTCGACAAGAATTATTTGTACACGCGACTCGAGCTGGTGGACAAAGACGACCTTCTGCGTGCGTCAGATCGCGCGTTGCTCGGCATCACTCAACGTCATCCGTCGTTTCGCATCGGCGCGTACACGTTCGGAGGCGCGCGGGATATTTGGAATAATGACAAAGTCTCAATGGCGATCGGCGGTGATGTGACTTTCTATTCGACGCCGAGCATTCTGGACCGCATTTACGGAAATAATCCGGTGTCGTGGAAACTATTCGTGCGACTAAGACCTGCGAAGATGGATATGACTTCCCACACAACTCATGGCAACATGAAGATGCCATAGACCAGTGTCCGAACAAGTAAACCAAAACCCCTCCATCGATCCTGTCTGCGGGATGAAGGTCGAGCCGCAAAAGGCCGCGGGTTCCTTCGACTACAAAGGGCAAACCTACTACTTCTGCGCCTTGGGTTGTCGCGAAAAGTTCAAAGCTGATCCGGAGAAGTACTTAGCACCAAGACCAATCAATCCGATTGGGATAAGCCGCGCGAGACATGCGCCAGTCGCAACTTCGCGAGACGCGGACGCAAGGGAAAGCGGCCAGGGATGGCCGCGCTCCACTGACTACACCTGTCCGATGCATCCGGAAGTAAAGCAAGTCGGGCCCGGCTCGTGTCCAAAGTGCGGTATGGCTTTGGAACCTGCCACGATTGCCGCACCACAAGAGAAGATCGAATACACCTGCCCGATGCATCCTGAAATCGTGCGCGACGCGCCCGGCAGTTGTCCGATCTGCGGGATGGCGCTTGAGCCGCGCACGGTAACGCTGGAAGAAGAAAGGAATCCTGAACTCGTCGAGATGACGCGGCGATTCTGGGTGGGTGTCGTGCTATCACTTCCCCTTCTACTGATTGCGATGAGCGAAATGCTGCCGGGCAATCCGGTTATGCGAATTCTGCCAATGCGTTCGGTCATCTGGATTCAGTTGGCGCTGGCTACGCCGGTGGTTCTTTGGGGCGGCTGGCCTTTCTTCGTGCGGTTCTGGCAATCGCTCGTCAATCGCAGCCTGAACATGTTCACGTTGATCGGGCTCGGCGTTGCGGTCGCCTATGTGTATAGCCTGATCGCCACGCTTGCTCCCGGAATTTTCCCTGCTTCATTTCGCGATCACATGGGCAATGTGCCGGTTTACTACGAAGCGGCGGCAGTAATTACGACGCTCGTGTTGCTCGGACAAGTACTAGAATTGAAAGCGCGCAGCGCGACGAGCACCGCGCTTAAGTCTTTGCTTGGCCTAGCGCCGAAAACTGCGCGTCGCATTTCACAAAACGGCTCGGAACATGACGTGCCGTTGGATCAAGTTCAAGTCGGCGATCGCCTGCGCGTGCGTCCCGGCGAGAAGGTGCCGGTCGATGGTGTCGTTGTAGAAGGCCGAAGTTCGATCGATGAATCGATGGTTACAGGCGAACCGATTCCGGTTGAGAAGCACGAAAACGATCAAGTTATCGGCGGCACGATCAATGGCAACGGCTCGTTCGTAATGCACGCAGAACGTGTCGGCGCGGAGACATTGCTGTCACAGATCGTGCAGATGGTGGCTGACGCGCAACGCAGCCGGGCGCCGATTCAAAAGCTCGCCGATATCGTGTCGGGTTATTTCGTGCCGATCGTGGTTCTGATTGCCTTGGTTACACTTGCAGCCTGGGCGACATTTGGGCCTGAGCCACGCGCGGCGTATGCGATCGTTAACGCGGTTGCGGTTCTCATCATCGCGTGCCCGTGCGAGCTAGGGTTGGCGACGCCGATGTCGATCATGGTGGCGACCGGAAAAGGCGCGCAGGCCGGCGTGCTGTTCCGAAACGCCGAAGCGATCGAAGTGCTTCGGCAGATCGACACTCTGGTAGTTGATAAGACGGGAACGCTGACTGAGGGCAAACCGAAATTGGTTTCGGTTTCGGCTGCAAATGGATTCGATGAACGCCAACTGCTGCGGCTGGCGGCGAGTCTTGAGCGTGGCAGCGAACATCCTCTCGCCGCGGCCATCGTTAATGGCGCAAACGAACGCGGGATTGAACTATCCAAAACTGAATCGTTCGAATCGCTAACGGGCAAAGGGGTGAAAGGGAAGATCAACGGACGATCGGTCGCGCTCGGTAATCGCGCTTTGCTGGATGAATTGAAGATCGATGCGACTGAGTTCATCGATCAGGCTGAGAAATTTCGAGCCGACGGCCAAACGGTCATGTTCGTCGTCGTCGATAACCAGGTTGCGGGACTGTTGGGCGTCGCCGATCCAATCAAGCAAAGCACGCCCGAAGCAATCAAAGAACTGCACGCCAACGGCATCCGCATCGTGATGCTGACGGGTGACAGCCGCACCACCGCGCAAGCCGTCGCCAAGAAACTCAACATCGATGAAGTCGTCGCCGAAATTCTTCCAAATGAAAAAGCAGAGGCTGTGAAGCGTTTTCAAAGTGAAGGTCACAAGGTGGCGATGGC
>JAJPKD010000164.1 GCA_021323895.1 Acidobacteriota bacterium
GAGAAATTTTGCCAATTGGCAATCGGCAATTGGCAATCGAAAATGACTTCACATCGCCAGTCCGCCATCAACCTGAATCACCTGGCCAGTGATGTAGCGAGCGTCGTTGGACAACAGGAAGCAGGCAATGCGCGCGACCTCATCAGCTTCGGCGAAACGAGCCAGCGGAATCTGCTCGATCAACTTCGCCTGATAAGTTTCGTCGAGGGCGCTCGCCATATCAGTAGCGACCATCCCGAGCGCCAATGCATTGACCGTGACTTTGCGACTGGCAACCTCGCGCGCCAGCGCTTTGGTCAAGCCAATCAGGCCGGCCTTCGAGGCTGAGTAATTTGATTGGCCGGCCATGCCGACCACGCCGCTAATCGACGTGATGTTGAGAATCGAACCGCCGTCTTCCTGTCGCAGGATCACCCGGAGTGCGGCCTTAGCGAAGTTCCAGGCCCCCTTGAGATTTGTATCGATCACCGCATCCCAATCCTCTTCTTTCATCCGCAGGATCAGCGTGTCTCGCACGATCCCGGCGTTGTTAACCAGAAAGTCAATGCGGCCAAAAGCGTCTTTGGTTTGCTTCACCATTTCGGCTGCAGCTTCCGTGCTGGCGACGTCGCATTGCGAAGCTAAGGTGCGGACTCCGAATGCTTCAAGCTCAGCCTTCAAACCTTCCGCGGCGTCCGCGCTCTTTGCGTAATTGAACGCGACGTCAGCGCCGCGTGGGGCCAATTCGAGCGCAATCGCCCGGCCGATGCCGCGGGTGGCGCCGGTGACGATCGCGACCCGGCCCGCAAACTGTTTCTCTTCAGAACCCAAACTCTTTCTCCTTGAACAAAAGATGAAAAGTGAACGTGAAATCGGACGGACTATAACAGAGGTTGGATCGCGCGCGGAAGTTGCACCCGCGGTGGCGTTTGCCCGCCGCCTGATTTTTTGTAAAGATTCAGACTAACTCTCAAGCAACTGTCGGACAGGCGATTCGCTGTTCGCGAGAATTTCAGGGAGCAACTGGTGAAACTAATCGTTCTGGGCGCGGGTTACGCGACGCGCCTCTATCCATTGACGTTGAATCAGCCGAAGCCTCTGCTGCCCGTGGCGGGCAAGCCGATGATGGAGCATGTCCTCGACAACCTGATGCCGATTGACGAGATTGACGCGATTCATATCGTCACCAACGCCAAGTTTGCTGATCATTTTCAGCGCTGGGCCGACACGTACCAGACGGGCCGGAAAGCGCGTCAAATCACGATCATCAACGACCGCTCGACTGACGATACAAATAAGTTGGGCGCGATTGGTGACATGAAGCTGGTGATCGAGCACGCGGAGATCGACGACGATATCGTGGTGGTCGGCGGCGATAATCTCTTCAGTCAAAGTCTCGAAGCATTCGCCGGCTTCTGCCGCGCAAAGAACGCGCCGGTGCTGGGAGTTTACGACGTGGGAAACCTCGAAGAGATCAAGAAGTACAATGCGATCGAAATTGACGAACAGGATCGCATCACCTTCTTCGAAGAAAAACCGGCGCATCCCAAATCGACTCTGACGGGCATCGCGTTGTATTACTATCCAAGGGCCGCGCTGGCACTGATTCATCAGTACGTCGCCGAAGGCAACAATTCCGATCAGCCCGGCCGGCTCGTGCAGTGGATGTACCAACGAACGCCATTTTACGTTTGGCGCGTACCCGGAATCTGGTTTGACGTGGGCGCGAAGGAAACTTTGGAAGAAGCGAATCGCATCTTCTAGCGGCCAAATATTCGCGAGATAACGAAAGAACAGATTAATGCTTGATCTCAATTACGTACGCGAGAACCTGGACGCCGTGCGCGCGGCGCTGGAAAAGCGCGGTATGGGCGGCGAAGTGCTGGACAAATTCGCCGCCGCCGATAGCGAACGCCGTCAGGTGATCGCCGAATCGGATCAACTCAACGCCGAACGCAACACCGCGAGCCGCGAAATCGGCGCGCTGATGAAAGAGGGCAAGCGCGACGAAGCCGAGGCGCGCCGCAAGGCTGTCAACGAATTGAAGGAACGAATCGGCGAACTCGATGCGAAGCGTGAAACTTCGGAACGGCAGATGCGCGATCTCCTTTCGACGCTTCCCAACATTCCGCACGAGACAGTCCCTGTCGGCAAAGACGAATCAACGAACGTTGAGATTCACCGCTGGGGTACGAAGCCCGAATTGGATTTCGAGCCAAAGGACCACGTCGATCTCGGAACCTCACTCGGGATTCTCGATCTCGAACGAGCCACCAAAATCACCGGCGCGCGTTTCGCAATTCTTTACGGCGCGGGCGCGCGACTCGAGCGTGCGCTGATCGACTTCATGCTTGATTTGCACACGCGCGAACACGGTTACCTGGAGACGCTACCGCCCTTCATCGTCAACCGCGACTCGCTGTTTGGGACCGGTCAGCTGCCGAAATTCGAACAGGATCTTTTCAAGTTGGAAGACGAGCGCGGTTTTTATCTGGTGCCGACCGCGGAAGTCCCGGTCACCAATTATTATCGCGACGAGATTCTTGACGCCGCGCACTTGCCGATGAAGTGGACGGCCTACACGCCCTGCTTTCGATCTGAAGCGGGTAGCTATGGCAAGGACACGCGCGGCGTGATTCGCCAGCATCAATTCGAGAAAGTCGAGTTGGTTAAGTACTCGCTGCCGGAAAATTCTTATGATGAACTTGAAGCTTTGACGCGCGACGCTGAGAAGGTTTTGCAACTGCTCGGCATTCACTACCGCGTCGTGGCGCTCTCGACCGGTGACCTTGGATTCGGCAGCGCCAAGACCTATGACATCGAAGTCTGGCTGCCTTCGCAAAATACTTTTCGCGAAATTTCTTCCTGTTCGAATTACGAAGCGTTCCAGGCGCGTCGCGCCAACATTCGTTTTCGCCGCGCGGGCGGAGCTAAGCCGGAATACGTGCACACGCTGAATGGCTCAGGCCTCGCCATTGGACGCACGTGGATTGCAGTGTTGGAGAATTTTCAGCAGGCAGACGGCTCGGTGATTATCCCGGAAGTTCTGCGTCCCTACATGAGTGGCATGGACAAGATAACCAGGGCATGAGTCGCGCAAAGTTTGTATCTAATGTTTCCGCAAACACCAGGTAGTCATAGCTCTCATATTCTGCACGACTGTGGTTTTGATCGGCTCAATAAATTCGCCGCCGAGCGCCGCCGTCACACTCAGCAGCATCGCTTCGTCCACCAGTAAACGCTGGCTGCCATCGGGCAAGTCGTAACGTCTGCCGGCGATCTGTTTCACCTGATCTTCCATCCCGATGCTCGATGCCAGACGCGCAAAGAAAATTCCACCGGGCTGCAGCACTCGCCACATCTCTTTGACCATCGCCATCCACTGCGCTTCGTCCATAGCGAAATGTAGAACGGCGCTACTCAACACGACGTCGAAGGCCGCATCCGCAAACGACATCTGCTCGACCGGTTCAACGCGAAAGTTGTTCTGAGGCAGGTGCGGCGCTAACTCCGCAGCCAGCTGGCGGGTTTGCGTAATCGCCGCGCTCGATTCGTCAACACCAAAAACTTCAAAGCCGCTCCTGAGCAAATAAACCAGGTTGCGACCCGCGCCACAACCGGCATCGAGCACTCGCATCCCGGGAACAAGTCGTCCCTTCAAAAGCTGATCGAACAGGTAAATGTCGATGGAGCCAAACCACTCTTGAAGATTTAGGGAAGGTTGCATCTCTGGATGGTTATGCGTTCTCGTAAGCCGCAATGAACGCCGGATCGCGCCGCTTCAAACTTTCACGGTCAACTCTGCCGCTGCGCGTCATTAACGAATACGCCAGTTCGATCGGCGACAATTCCATGTAGTCGCTCGCGTTCTCAAACCATTGCATGCTCTCGTATGCGGCCGCCTGATAGTCGGCGATTACCGGCTTTCTCGTGTTCTCAAAATCAGTTAGAGCTTGATTAACTGTTGATGTCTTTCTGAAACATTCAGCCAGGGCAATTGCATCTTCCATCGCCAGCTTTGTTCCCGAGCCAATCGAGAAGTGCGCGGTGTGCAGAGCATCGCCCAGCAACACCGTGTTTTTGAAATGCCAATGAGCGTTCTTCACGAGCAGAAAATTGATCCACTTCGAATTATTAGAAAGCAGAGCACGTCCCTTAAGATCGCGCGCGAAGACATCACCGAGATAAGCCCGCGTGTCTTCATCCGATCGGTCCGCGAAACCGGCGTTGATCCAGGTCTGCGCATCGCATTCGACAATGAAGGTGCTCGTAGTCTGATTGAATTTGTATGAATGCGCGGCGAAAACTCCGGCCGGCGTTTCGCGAAAAGTCAGCGTCAGGCCGTGAAACAATTGATTTGTTCCAAACCAAATGTATTTGTTGGGGCGCGTGCTGAGGCTGGGCTCGAATTGTTCCGCGAACGTCTGCCGCACCGTGCTGTTAACGCCATCCGCGCCGACCAGTAGATCGCAATCGGCGCGCAGGGTTTCCAGGTCGTTGATTTCTGTCTTGAAATTGATTCGAATCCCGAGTTCTTCACATCGCCGTTGCAGGATTTTCAAGAGCCGCAGACGCGCGATTCCCGAAAAGCTGTTGCCGTGAATCGAAATCTTCTCGTCGCGATGCACGACATCGACGTTGTCCCAGGCTTCGAAGTCGCGCGTGATTTCCGCGTGCGTAGCTTCATCAGCCTGGCGCAAATTCCGCAGCGTCTTTCCCGAGAAAACGACTCCCCAGCCAAAAGTGTCGTCCGGCCCATTGCGCTCGTAGATCTTTATTTCGTGCGCGGCGTCCGCTTTCTTCATGAGAATGGCGAAGTACATGCCCGCCGGCCCGCCACCAATGATGTTAATCTTCATGCAGCGACTAAGTAATTTCGCGATGAGCTCGCTCAAGCAAATCCAAAACATTTGCGCGCGCTGCCCAAAGCCGCAAATACTGAAAATCTAATCTGGAACCCTGCGTTCCCAGAATTCCTTTGACATCTCGCCATTGCTGCTCCGAAACTTCATTGCCCCTGCGATACCAATCAAGTTTCGACAGAATGGTGTCTTCGGCGGATGCTATCCATATTCGATGCCCAACGATCTCATGGATTTCTCGCCTTTTGAGTTCTTGTCGCGCGAGGTCACTGGCGGGAATGAAAACATCTATCTTAAAAATGGCTTCCGAATGGATGGCATTGAAAGATCTGCCGTGTTCTATCGCCTTCGTTACCGCCAAATCATCAACATAAAAGTCAGGCCGCAGATTATTAAGCAGAGGTTCAACTTGCTTCCCGACTACATTCGCGACTACGTCCACGTCCGCACTCGCGCGATATTCGCCATGTACCGAGCTGGCAATCGAACCGACAACAACATATTCGATACCAACTGACTCAAATCCATCAATCAGCCGGAACAATGCAATCAATGGGCGTTCCATGGAATGATTAGGCTAGCTTGTCGGGGTCGAAACCGTACGCTTCGATTACGGCGGTGCGTGGCAAGAGTTTGGAGATGAATCGACGCCGCAGTTCATCACTGTCTGCATCGGGAAACCGTTGTCGCAGGCCTGCGAGCACCAGCAAACGGGTCGTTTCGATCAGATCAAAAGTTAACTCGATTTTCTTGCCTGAGGGTACGTCCCGGAGAAGCTGATACATCATTCGTTGAGCCTCGGGTGAAGTATCGCTGGACAATGGCTTCATAAAAGTCAGATTACTCTATCCTGATATTTCATCCAACGCCGCGGCCATGCGATTCACGCCCTCCGCGACCAACTCCGGCTCGGCGCACATGCCGATGCGCAAATGCTGCGGCAACTCAAAGAAGCGGCCGGGCACAAATGACGTGTCGTACTTTTCATAAAGCACATCCCACAAATCTTCGACGCTGCCTTTCATCAATCGCGGAAACGTCGTCGTTCCTCTCTCAGATCGCGGCCCGCTAAGTTCTTCGCGTGAATTAAGAAAATCGTTCAGAACGGCGCGATTTGTCTCCAGAATGTTTTTCGCCCGCGCGACGAACTTCGGCAACTTTTGCAGAGCGACTACGCTCAGTCTTTCCACGGGATGCGGCGCCAGCGCTCCAAAAATGTCGTGCAAGAGCCGCATGCGCTCAGCGAGTTCCGGCTCCGCGAGAATCCAACCGCAGCGCAGACCGCTCAAGCCGTAACCTTTCGTCAGGCTGCTGGTGGAAATGAATTGCGGGCCAAGGTGAACCGCGGACCGCGGAGCCTGCTCGAACATCGCTTCGAGATAAACTTCGTCGACCAGAACGCGCGCGCCGACTTTGTCAGCAATTTCGCCAACGCGGCGCATGGTGTCTTCATCAATCCAAGTGCTGCTGGGATTATGCAGGTTCGTAACTACGATTAGCTTCGTGCTATTGCTGACTTTCGATTCCAACTCATCGACGTCGATACGGAATTGGTTTTCGAAAGGCCGCGCGAACCGTTTGACGTTTGCGCCGAAATATTCTGCGAGAGCTAGCAGCGGTTCGTACGTCGGTTCTTCGATTAGAACTTCGTCGCCGTGCTCGATCGCCGTGGCCATCGCTAGGTGATTGGCCATCGAAGTGCCACCCGAAATCGTTACGACGTTCTCAGGCGGCACTTGGCAATGTTGCGCCAGCGCCTCAACCAACGGCGCGTATCCGTATGAATTGTCGCCGTTCAGATCGATGTCTTCGATGGTTGCCTCAAGCTCCGGAAAGGGAAGATTGAGAATCCCGCTCAACGCGAGATCGTATTTCACCTTCGGGCGTTTCTTGGCCCATTGCATGTAAGTTGATTGCGTGTCCATAAGTTGGAGCGCCCGCATCCTGCGGGCGGTTCGCAGGCATCCCTGCCTGCGTTAGATACGCTGGCCTCTACGCCCAGCCCAAACAAAATATGCCGGCACGCCTAGAAGCATAATGCCGAAACTAATCGCGCTATTCAGCGGAAACTTGTAAAGCAGACTGAAAGTTATCACAGCGCATGCCGCGATGAAGAACAACGTCGTGAACGGATGCAGCGGGATCCGAAACACGTCGGCGGCCGACGCGCGACGCTTACGAAACACAAACACGCAGACAGCCGAAAGCGCGAAAAAGATCACGTCAACCGAAACGACGTAATTCAGAATCTGTTCGTACTTGCTGGCGACGAGCGCGATTAATATCGCCAACGCTCCTTGTAAACCGATTGCGAACGCCGGCACGCGTGCGCGATTCAATCGGCCGAGTTGCTGGAAAAACAGGCCATCGTCAGCCATTGCGAAATAGACGCGCGGCGCCGTCAGCATGCTCTGGCTCAAAAAACCAATCGTCGAAATCGCTATGCCTGCGGCAAGTAGTCTTCCGCCTTTGCTTCCCAAAGCCAGACGCATCACGGCGGATGCAGGCGTCTTCGTCTGCGCCAAGCCATCCGCGCCGAGCGCATGCACGCAGACATAATT
Source organism: Acidobacteriota bacterium (assembly GCA_021323895.1). Classification (GTDB taxonomy): domain Bacteria; phylum Acidobacteriota; class Blastocatellia; order Pyrinomonadales; family Pyrinomonadaceae; genus UBA11740. Next base: position 7,403 of record JAJPKD010000164.1, read on the forward strand.
GACTGACAGGTAAACCACGATCACGCCGAGCACGCCCAGTAACAATCCGCGCGGCAGCGTCTTCTTTGGCTCGCGCACTTCGCCTGCGACAAAACACGCTGTCTGCCATCCGCCGTAAGCGAACTGCGCCGGGATCAAAGCCGCGCCGAACGCGATCAAGGCTTGCCAGGTGGTGGTCGAGGCTGCGGTCGCCGGCACCACGGTAGCCGGCGTTGCTTTGCTGATCATCAAACCAAAAATCACCAGCAGGGCGATCGCGACCAGCTTCAAAATCATGAATACATTTTGAGTGACTGTGCCCGCGCGCACGCCGATGCAGTTGATTATCGTCAGCACCGCCAACGCCGCGCATCCCAACAAAGCCGCGCTGAACTCACTCGCGGTCACACCGGCCAATTCGAAAACATGATTAGCGAAGATCAGCGCGACTGCGGCCATGCCTCCGGTCTGAATCACGAACAGCAGACTCCAACCATAAACGAAGCCCACTGCCGGATGCATCGCCTCGCGCAGGTAAACATATTGCCCGCCGGACTCGGTTACCTGCGATGAAAGCTCGGCGTAGATGAACGCGCCCGCCAGCGCGATCAGCCCGCCCACCGCCCACGCTCCGAGAATCAAAACCGGAGTGTGAACTTGTTGCGCGACTACGTAAGGATTGGTGAAGATGCCGGCGCCGATGATCCCGCCCATCACGATCATCGTCGCGTCGAAGAGCCCGAGACGACGAGCCAGGTGTGATTCATTTTGCGTGTGATTTGAGATTGGCGTTCACTCTTTCAAGAGTTGATTGGCAATCACGAGTTTTTGAATTTCCGACGTGCCTTCATAAATTCGCAGCGCGCGCACGTCACGATACAGTCGCTCGACGACTGTGCCGCGTACCAGACCAGTCCCACCGTGAAGCTGCACGGCTTGATCGATGATGCGATCGGCGGCTTCAGTCGCGAAGAGTTTTGCTTCGCTGGCTTCGCGAGTTGAATGTTGCGCGCCTGCGTCTTTCAAGTATGCTGCGCGATAAACCAACAGGCGCGCTGCGTCTAAGTCGGTCGCCATGTCCGCAAGTTTCCCCTGAATCAGTTGGTGACCTGAAATTGGTTTACCGAACTGTTGTCGCGACTTTGCGTGCAGCAAACTCTCGTCGAGCGCCCGCCGCGCCATGCCACACGCGGCCGCGCCGACACTCGCGCGAAACATGTCGAGCGTCTGCAAACTCAGACGCAACCCGTCGCCTCGATTGCCAATCATGTCTTCGGCGGGGACGCGGCAATCTTTGAATTCAAGTTCGCCGATTGGATGCGGCGCCATCATCTCAGTCTTTTCCGCGACGCTGAAACCGGGCATGCGCGCGCTGACGATGAACGCGGACAGTTCGGCGCGGCCGTCTTCGCGCGTGCCCGTGCGAGCAAACACCGCATAGAAATCAGCGACGCCCGCATTCGAGATGAATCGCTTGCGGCCGTTAAGGATGTACGCGTCGTCTTCAGGCCGCGCCGTCGTTTTCAAAGCGGCGACATCCGAGCCGGCGTCCGGCTCCGTCAAAGCAAATGCCGCAATGGCTTGTCCGTTGCGCGCGCGCGCCAACCAGAAATCGCGTACGTGATCAGTCGCCGCGATGCTGATCGCGTAAGTGCCGAGCCCCTGCATCACGAACGCCAGATCGGCCAGCGAAGATGAATACGACAGCGTCTCGCGAATAATGCAGAAGGAACGAAGGTCGAAGGGTTGGCCCGGAGTCGCGATCGCATACTTCAGCAAATCATTTTCCGCCAGCAGCATGACGTAAGCGCGTAGTGCCTCGTCCGCGTCGCCCTCGTCATCGGCTGCGCGCACTTCGATCTCGCGTTCGACGAGTTCGGAGACACGCTCTGCGAGCGAGCGTTGCTGGGTGGTGAAGAATGGAGTTGTGGCGATGAAAGAATCCATCACTCGAACTTCGCCGGACGTTTCTCTAAGAAGGCCGCGTGCGCTTCTTTGAAGTCCGGCGTCTGCATGCACAGTGCTTGCGCGACGGCTTCGGCTTCGAGAGCAGAATCAAATCCCATGTGCATCTCGCGATTTAGCATCTCTTTCGTCTTGGCAATTCCCAGCGACGGCCCGCGCGCCAGCTTCTCAGCGAATTCACGCGTCGCACCTTCCAGTTGCTCGCGCGGCACCACGCGATTGTAAAGCCCGATACGTCCTGCCTCGCCAGCTTCGACGAAGTCTCCCGTCATCAACAGCTCAGTCGCTTTCGCCAAACCGACGACGCGCGGCAAGAGGTAAGTCGCGCCCATGTCTGTGCCCGCGAGCCCGACCTTCACAAAGATGAAAGCGATTTTTGCTTCCTCGGCGGCGATGCGAATGTCGGATGCGAGCGCGATGCACGCGCCCGCGCCCGCGACTGTTCCGTTCAAGCTGGCAATGATCGGTTTCGGCAACGCGCGCATATTTGTGATCAATTCGCACGTCAGCCTCGTGAACTCGAGCAAGCCTTCCGCGTCACGCCCGGTCAGCGCGCCGATGATGTCGCGCACGTCACCGCCAGAACAGAAAGCGCGGCCGGCGCCGGTAATGACGACGACGCGCATATCTTTTTCATCGCGGAGCTGCGCGATGAAATCGGTCAACTCGTGATAGACCTCGAACGTGATCGCATTGAGCCGCTCGGGACGATTCAGAGTGATCGTTCCAATGCCATCTCGCTGTTCGTAGAGAAATGATTTGGGTTTCATGTAGCGCAAATTGCCAATTTGCGGGTTCTCGGTCTGTTGACGAGAATGCGCAAGTTAACAACTTGCGTTACAAAACCGCCGTCGCTTCAATCTCGATCTTCGCCCGATCCTCTAACACACCCGCCACCTCGACCAGAACCATCGCCGGAAAGTGTTTGCCCATCCTCGCGCGATAGCGTTCACCGATTTCTTTCATGCGATCGCGATACTCGTTCTTGTCGGTGACATAGATGACGAGCCGCGCAATTCGATCTGGTCCCTCGCCGGCCTCATTGACGATGGCAATCAAATTGGCCAGCGCGCGATCGAATTGCTCTACCAAGTCGTCGCTGACGATTTGCTGTTGCTCATCCCATCCTACTTGTCCGGCTATGAAAAGTAGCCGGCTTAAAGGTCCAGCGACAACGCCATTTGAATATCCGCGCGGGGCGCCGAGTGATTCAGGATTGATGAAAGTTAAGCTCATTTGGTTTGGACAATCTCCAATTGATTACCGCCCGGGTCGCGAACGTAGAACCGCAACGTTTCCGCAATCGGCCGGGTGTCGGGAATTATTTCAACTCCTGCGCTCTTAAATCTTTCCTCGGCCTCGGCCAAATCCGAAACATGAAAGCAGATGTGGCGCGAACTCAGCTGCCCGCGCTCTTCGTCCTCTACTGAAAGATGCAGTTGGTTCGCTCCGATTTGATACCACGCGCCGCTCTGCCGAGCAGTCACGGGCTTCGGCACCTGTTTCAAGCCAACAACTTCACCGTAGAAATGTTTCGTCGCCGCCTCGAGCTCGGGCGGTACCGTCACGTTCACGTGATGGAGAGCTGTGACCATGTTGGAGCGCCGACATCTTGTCGGCGGTTCGCGAGCATCGCTGCTCGCGCTTCTTTCATTCTAATTTCTGTTTTTCGCGGCGAAATCCATTACTTCGTCCAACTGGCTCTTCGTCGCGCCGCCAGACGCGGCCAGCTTCTCTTTCAGATAATTGTTGAACTCTGCCGAACGGTTCTTCGGCACGCTCAATGTCTGCCAGTCGGCCGCTTTGAAGTGCTTCGCGAGATAAATAATTTGGCCGATATGATTCGCGTAATGCGACAGCTGGCGATTGATCGCCTGAAGTACGGTGTGATCCTGACCGCGAATTTGCACGATGCGCATTAGATCGTCAGGCGTGAGCGGCTCGATGGCCGCGAATACGCAGGTCCAACCCCTTTCCCAATACGCGAGCATGTCGCCTCGTGTTGTGCTGGGCAGCATCTCGAACTCCATATCGCGATTGCGATCGGGCTTCTCGCCGTCAGTCGTTAGGAAATCAGTCCAGCGCGAGATCATGTTGCCGGCCAGATGCTTCATGATCACGGCGATGCTGTTCGACTCTTCGTCAATCGTGCGAAAGAGATCTTCGTCGTTGAGTTGCGCGAGCGCGCGTTCGCCGAGTTTCTTATAATCGCGAAACGTCTTGAGCGCGTCTTCGAGATAGTGTTGGCCGAGTGATTGAGTGGTCATTGGACTCATCGCGGCTTCGCCGCCGCACAGTGTTTAGCCTGCGGAGCAGGCAATAGCATAAAGCCTCGGGCGTAAAGCCCCAGGAACCAGGATCAGATTTGAAGCTCAGCCCGCGAAGCGGGCGGCAGAACTCTCGTTGATTCGGTCGCGTAACATTCAGGGCTGCCGCTCGCTTCGCGTGCTACCTTATTTTTCATGGGCGTCCCTGGGGCTTACGCCCCAGGCTTTATGCTGTCGTCGGCTTCGCCGACTGGTTGACCAAATGCCTGGCGAAGAGTGTCTGCAACGGCATTCCGTTTTACTGATTGTTGTTCTCCGCTCGACATATTCTTGATCGCCACTTCGCCTTTCGCGCGTTCATCGTCGCCGATGATCGCGACGAACGGAATGCCGCGCGATGAAGCGAACTTGAATTGCTTTCCCATTTTGTCGGCTTCGGGATAAACATCAACGCGCAAGCCGTGACTTCGCAATTCATTCCCAAGCGCGATCGATTCGCCGATGGAATCTTCGTTCCAAATCGTCACCATTAGGTCGGCGGACGATGAAACCAGCGCGGGCGGAAACATCCCGCGCTCACTCATTACCACGATGATGCGTTCGAGACCCAGCGAGAAGCCGCAGGCGGGGACGTCTTTGCCGAGAAACATGCCGACGAGGTTGTCATAACGCCCGCCGCCGCCGAGCGAGCCCGCCAGATCGGCAACATTGATTTCGATGATTGCGCCGGTGTAGTACGCCAGCCCGCGCGCCAGCGTCGGATCGAGCTTGATTCGCTGATCGACTCCACTCGCTTTGGCGAATTGCAGAATCTGTCGCAGATCGTCGACGCCGCTCGCGCCGATCTCGTGACCGCCGATGAATTCAACCAGCCGGCCCAAAACGTCCGCATTGTAAGCAGCACGAGAATTTGATGCATCACCTAGATCGACCATGCCCATCGCGTGCTCGACGCCCGCCAGCCCTTGAAAGAAACACATCAGCTTCACCGCTGAATCATTCAAAACTCCACGGTCACTCAATTCCTTCGCGACGCCTTCGGGTCCGGCCTTGTCCATTTTATCGAGCGACATTAGCGCATCGTTATGTTTGTCGCGTGGGACGCCGGCTTGATCGAGGATGCCGGTCAGTACTTGTCGATGATTCACCCGAATCGTGAAATCGTTGAAGCCCAGCGCGACCAGCGCATCGCTTGCCGCCGCGATCAATTCAGCTTCGACGACCATCGAACGCGAACCCAGCACATCAACATCGCACTGATAGAATTCGCGGAAGCGTCCGCGCGCGGGACGATCGGCGCGCCAGACGGGCTGAATCTGGTAACGCCTGAAAAACTTGGGCAACTCGTTTTGATACTGCGCGACTACGCGCGCCAGCGGGACAGTCAGATCGTAACGCAGCGCGAGATCGGCTTCGCCGGTCTTTTCATGCTCGCCGCGCTTGAGAATTTTGAAGATGAGTTGATTGCCTTCTTCACCATACTTGCCCATCAAGGTCTCGATATTTTCGACGGCGGGAGTTTCCAGCGGCTCAAAACCGTAGCGCTCGTAAACCTGCTTGATGACGCCGATGACGTATTCGCGCTTGCGCACGTCGGCCGGCAGAAAGTCGCGCATGCCGCGCGTGGGTTGGGTCTTTGGTGAAGGCATTAGCGGGCAATGATAGCAGAACCGTCCACAGATTACGCAGATTACACAGACTGAAAATGATAGCCGCAAAAAGGCACAAAGCGCTCAAAAACAGAACCGGATCAGATCAACTCTCAAGGATGTTTGCGTCCAAACTCGTCACCCAAGGCGATTGGGATTCCTTTTGTGCTTGTTGTGCCTTTTCGCGGCCATCTCTTTTTTCATCTGTGTAATCTGCGTAATCTGCGGATAACTTCTCCCTTGATTTCCTTGTAACTTTCCGCGTATAAGCAGCGTCAATTCAGTCAAACGTTCGCGCCCTTTTGTTCCGGGGCAACTGAACCGACAATTCAACGCCAATTTTTGCAGAGGAGTCCATCATGATCCGTCGTCAATTCGCTGCTTTACTGCTGCTCTTTGCGCTGCTCGTGCCAACCATCGCGCTCGCGCAGCAGCCCCAACAACCGCAACTCGATCCCAACGATCCGATCGCGAAGATTCGCGATGAAGGAATGAATCGCTCGCAAGTCATGCAAACGCTCTCATACCTGAGCGACGTCATCGGGCCGCGCCTGACTGCGTCGCCCAACATGATGCGCGCGTGCGAGTGGACGCGCGACACGATGGCCAAGTGGGGACTGCAGAACGCGCACCTTGAGCCGTGGGGACCTTTCGGCCGCGGTTGGACTTTGAAGAGATTTAGCGCGCAGGTCACCGACCCACAGGACTTTCCGCTCATCTCTTATCCGAAGGCCTGGTCGCCGGGAACGAATGGGCCAATCACAGCCGACGTCGTTTACTTCGACGCGAAGGACGAAGCGGACATGGCGCGCTTCAAAGGACAACTCAAAGGCAAGATCGTTCTGACGCAGCCGCTGCGCGAAGTCAAAGCGCATTTTGAAACGCAGGGAACGCGACTGGACGAGAAGCGTTTGCTGGCGCTGGCCAATGCGCCGATGCCTCGGCCGCAGGCCCGCGGCGGATTCGGCGGTGGCAATCGCAACGCGGATCTTCTCGCTCAACTTCAGTTCACCGCGAAGAAGAACCAGTTCTTTCTCGACGAAGGCGCTGCGTTGCTCGTTGATTCAAGTCGCGGAGATGGCGGGACGATCTTCGTGCAGTCGGCGACCGTGCCTCAACCGTTCAATCCGAATGCGTTTGGGCCACCGCAGCCGAACGCTCCACGCCGCATCAATCCGTGGGACAAAGATGCGAAGATGGTGCCGCAGATGGTCGTCGCTACGGAACACTACAATCGGATCGTCCGCATGATTCAGGCCGGCGAAAAAGTGAAGATGGAAGTGAACCTCGCGGTTGAATTCCAGGACAAAGACTTAAATGGCTATAACACCATCGCGGAAATTCCCGGCAGCGATCCGACTTTGAAAGATGAGATCGTGATGCTTGGCGGGCACATGGATTCGTGGCACTCGGGCACTGGCGCGACGGACAACGGCGCCGGCGTCGCCGTGGCGATGGAAGCGGTGCGCATCATTCAGACGCTCGGCCTGAAGCCGAAGCGCACGATTCGCGTTGGACTGTGGACTGGTGAAGAAGAAGGCTTGCTCGGTTCACGCGCGTATGTCACACAGCACTTTGGCAAAATGGAAACGCCTGCGGCGGCGGGAACGCGCGGCGGTGGCGAGGGTGCGACGGCGACGCCGCCCGCGCCGGTGCTGGTGAAGGGACCTGAGTACGACAAGCTCGCGGGCTATTTCAATCTCGACAACGGCACGGGAAAGATTCGCGGCGTTTACCTGCAAGGCAATGATGCGGTTGCGCCGATCTTTCGACAGTGGCTGCTGGCATTCCAAGATCGTCCGAATGAGACAACCTGGCAAGCTCAGACGCTGTCGCTTTCAAACACGGGTGGAACAGATCACCTTTCGTTCGATGCGATAGGTCTGCCGGGATTTCAGTTCATCCAGGATGACATTGAATACGACACGCGCACGCACCACTCGAACATGGACGTGTTCGATCGCATTCAGGCGGACGACATGAAGCAGGCGGCGACGATCATGGCCGCGTTCGTTTACAACACGGCGATGCGCGACGAGAAGCTGCCGAAGAAAAACAAGTAGGCAGTAGGCGGTAAGCAGTAGGCAGAAAAAAAGGCGAGTGCCCTTTGGCGCTC
>JAJPKD010000166.1 GCA_021323895.1 Acidobacteriota bacterium
GGGCGGAGTGTGAAGTGAGCAACACGAAACCGCTATCAATCTAGCTGTTTCCGGCTTTCTCGATTGTGATTTGATGAAGCGGTTGGGGTGGCTGTATCGAAGGACGCGTGTTTAGCCTGCGGCTGAGGTTCCGCAGCGGACGAACGTATTTGACGTACTTGCCTGCGGTCGGTCCGAACATCTTGCCAATCGTCTCGGGATCCATGTCATCGAAGGAGCGCAGCCAAAACGGCACCGCGCAGCCACAGCGATCGCAATCCGCCTTTGGCCCGAGGATGCACTTTTCTTTCTGGTTGCCGCTGACGTCGAGCGAAAGCATCTTCGTAGCCGCGAGACAATTGTCGGTCACCGAGCGGCAGTTTTCAGAGCGCAGCAACTCGAGCGTATGTCTGGTGCACTCAACCAGCTTGGGGTACTTCTCCTTGATTACCAGCAGCCGGTCGATGACGCGATCGCGTTCTTCGTAATTCAACCAGAGCGCGTCGGCTTCGGGTTGGCCTTCCATGTAAGTGTAAAATTCGAAAATAATTCCGGCGGTGAGCGGCTCGTCCTTCCATTCTTCAACAAACTGCTCCAGCTCCCCTTCGTTTTCGCGCGTCAAGACGGTGGCAATTCCGATCCGAAGTCCACGCTCAGCCGCATCGCGAATCGTGCGCTTGATTCGTTGATAAGTCCTCGCCCCGCGCAGCCGATCGTGACGCGCTTCCACGCCATCGACCGAAACTTTGAAATTCACGTGCGGCCAATCCGGAATGCGAATAGTGCCGTTCGTGACGACCATGTTGCGCCGAAAATAGCGCGAACCCATCTCGATAATTTCCTGGCGCATCAGCGGCTCGCCGCCGACCCAACTGCAAGAGAAGAACGGAAAACCTTCCGCCTTAAGCTTGTCAAAAAATTGCCGCCATCGCTCTACCGCAAGGTTCTCCGGCTGTTCGTGCTCGAAGAAATAGCAGTGATGGCATCGCAAGTTACACTGGTTCGTTACATCGACAGAGCTGACCGCGTTCTGCGGAATGCCCATTAGGGCGAACCGCGTCAGTTGGAATAGAGGATTTGGTTTGCGAGTCATTAGTTGATGGCCGCGAATACGATTTTTGAAGTCTAATATATGACTGACAATTCGGAAAGCGCGACGCAGATTCGCGAGCGCAAACTTCGATGCGTTACACTACGCCGTCTTCTGCGCTCGCATGGCCACGAAAGGAACCCTCAGAACGAATTTTGAATACGGCTTGGCGCGCGTCATTCTGGCAATCTTTGGCGCGCTGCCCCTGGCACTGTCGATAAAACTCGGCCAGGCAATTGCTCGGTTCGGCTTTGGTTTTGCCAAGCTGCGACGCACCGGTGAGCGCAATTTGCAAATCGCGTTTCCAAATTTGTCAGAGGATGAGCGTCGCAAAATTCTCCGCGGATGTTTTGAAAATTTAGGGCGCTTGTTAGCAGTCTTCAGCCACCTCGACGATCCGCCGGAGAAGTTGAAACGCTGGGTCGATTGCGACGGTCTCGAACATATCAAGGCGGCAGAGACGAGCGGCCGCGGAGTGATTCTCTTTACTGGTCACATCGGCGCCTGGGAGTTGGCAAGCTTTGGGCTTTCCCTGTTTGGTCATCCGTTGCGATTCCTGGTGCGGCGACTTGATAATCCGAAAATCGAAACGGTAATCGATCACACGCGCACGCGCCTGGGGAATCGCACGATCCACAAACGCTTCGCCGGGCGCGAGATGATGCGAACTCTGCAAAGCGGCGGCATGCTGGGAATCCTGGTTGATCTGAACACGCTGGATCGCGAAGGCATCTTCGTAGATTTCTTCGGCGTGCCCGCCTCGACAACATTTCTGGTCGCCAAGCTCGCGCTGCGAACCGGCGCGCTGGTCTTGCCGGTCTTTGCGCCATGGGATGAGAGTCGGCAGCGATTCATCTTGAAAATTGCTGAGCCACTTGAAGTCGAACCAAGTGGTGATGAAACCGAAGATGTGCGGCGGTTGACGCAATTGTTCACGAGCGTCGTCGAGGATTACGTGCGACGATATCCCGATCAATGGCTCTGGATTCATCGGCGCTGGAAGACGCGACCGCCGGGTGGGCCGGAGCTTTATTGAATTAAAAAGTCAAAGGTGCAAATCGCAAAACCTAGATCCGTAAACGCGGCTACTGGCTGCTTCTGAACATCTCTAACCGGAGAGTCGTTTTAAGGCTCGCCGCAAACTTGCAACTTGCATTTTTTGATTTCTAATTTTCAATGTCTTCCGTCACTGCTGAAACGAAATCAAAGTCCTCGATCGATCGTGCCTACACGTTTGCCGATCTCTCCGGATATTCATTCAAAGAGCGCGTGATGATCCGCGCTGCGGATCTCGCATTCTTTCTCGCGATCAAACTCATTGGCAGCACCGTGAAATTCGAGGTGAATGGCTGGGAGAATTGGGAAGCGGCGTCACGTGACGGTAAGATCCCGATCTACACGTTCTGGCACGATCGCATCTTTCTTTCGATCTATTTTTGGCAGCGACGCGGGATTGTCGTGATGACTTCGCGCAGCTTTGACGGTGAATACATTGCCCGCTTCATTCAGCGGTTTGGGGCTGGGGCGGCGCGTGGTTCCTCCACTCGCGGCGCAACCGGCGCCTTCGTCGAGATGGTGCGTCTGATGCGCGCCGGGTGTGCGACGGCCTTTACTATCGATGGCCCGCGCGGTCCGCGTCACGTCGCGAAGATGGGCGCCGTCTTACTTGCCAAGAAAACCGGAAACCCGGTGCTGCCGTTCACGATCACTGCGGAGAAATTCTGGAACACGAAGAGCTGGGATCGGGCCCAGATCCCCAAGCCCTGCAGTCGCGCCTCCGTATGGATTGCCCCGCCAATCTTCGTCCCGCCGGATGCGGACGATGCCGAGTTGCAAGCCAAGCGCGACGAATTGCAGCGTTCGCTTGATAATCTCGATAAACGGTAGAGCTTTGCTGAGTTTGCGAATCTTTGCGCCTTCGCGTCTTTGCGTGAGACATCAAAATTCGTTAGTTTCTAAATCGAGGTAACCGCCAGTGTTCGGCAGATGGATGCACGCGCGCGAAATAGCGCACACGAAACGCGACGACAATCGCGTGGTGCGCCCGTTTGCCTGGGGCGTTGAGTTCATCCGCGATCATGTCAACGGCGACGATCCGCGCGCGATCTTTCGCGAACATACTGACGTCGCAATGGCCGATAGCGACAGGTTCTTTTCGGTGCCGCCGATTAGTGATTTCCAACTCGAGGGCGATCACCTGACGTGGACCAGCGCGATCCACACGCCGTCGCCGGAAAACAACATCGTTCATGCGCGACTATTCACTCCGAAGCGCGAGCGCAAAAACAAACCGCGCGCGGGCATCGTCGTGTTGCCGCAATGGAACGCGCAACCTGACAGTCATGTCGAGGCGTGTCGCATCTTCAACGGCTTGGGTATGACCGCGTTGCGCTTGACGCTGCCATACCACGAAGAGCGAAGACCTCCGGACATCGAACGCGCCGAACATCTGGTCAGCTCAAACATCGGCCGCACGATTCAGTCGATGCGGCAGGCCGTGCTCGACACACGCGCGGCGGTACGGTGGATGCGCGAGCAAGGCATCGAAAGAGTTGGGATCCTCGGAACAAGCATCGGATCGTGCACGGCGTTTCTCGCGTTCGCGCATGAGCCGCTCCTCGACGTGGGCGTCTTCAATCATGTCTCCGGATACTTTGCCGACGTGGTCTGGAAAGGCATCTCGACGCAACATGTGAAGCAAGGCATCGAAACGCACTTGACCCTGGAAGAGCTGCGCGAGTTCTGGAAACCAATCAGTCCGGTGCCGTTCATTCCACGCTTACTCGACATGAAACAGCGGCCGATGCGCTTTATCGCGGCGCGCTACGATCTGACTTTCCCAATTGATCTTTCGCGCCAGGTCATCGCCGAGGTGAAGTCACTCGGGATCGATCTCGACGTGGTGTGGCTGCCGTGCGGTCACTACACGACCGCGGAAATGCCGTGGAAGGCGATCGATGCGTGGAAGATCGCGACCTTCTTCAGGAAGCATTTGTAATGTCAGAAGCCCGATCGGTAGCGAGCGGATCGTCCAAACTCTTGGGTGAGTCACTTGATCCCGTCGCTACCGCTCCGAGTTCTGACGCGAGTACTTCACGGTCGGGCTTCAGCAACTACCTTCAACCTATGGACGCTGAATCATTGATCCAGCAGCACGAAGCACTCCTGTTTCGGCGTGCCTATCCCCGCAACGCGCGGACTCTCAAACAGACCGAGAAGCAACTCACTAAGATCGCGAACAGCGTCAATCGACTTGGCGATGCCGATGCCGATCTCTCGCCGCTCGACGCTCCCGAAGTTTCCGGCATCGCCGGCACGAGCGTGACTAGCAACTTCAGCTTCGCGATTGTGCGTTGGCTGGTGCAGAAATATCCGGCGCAACTTGCGATCGATTGGGATTGGTTTGAGGAAGAAGATCGTTTCGGCGCGACCATGCCGCGATTTCTGCCGCTCCTCGAAGACGACGCGATGGTCGAAGCGCACGTGCCGTTCCGCGATTGGCTGTCCGCGGCGAAGGGCCGAACGAATGAAGTCGCCTGGATCATCGAGCGATTCGACTCACTGAATTTATCCGACAAAGAGAAGGCCGAAATCTATGACTCGTTGAAGTTGCACGTGACGTGGCGTTACGGCGTCCGCTCGTCTCGGACGGGAATGAAGCGCCCGACGCGGAGAGTTTTCTTTCATGACAAGCCGCTGATTCAGCGCCGCGATGTTTCGCTCGTCGGTGAATTGAATTCTCCGGCGATTCCAGTTCGGAGACTCTCACGCGCAGAAGGCGAGAAGATTCTCGACCTGGCGCGCGAGACTTCGGCGGTGCGGTATCGCGAATTGCATGGGTTCACGTATGGCGACGTGCGACGTGTCTTGAAAGCCGACTTGGGACGCGGCACGGAAGTGTTTGTGATGGGCGTGGCGCCTGAGAATCGGCTGCCTCTGCGCGCTTACCACGCGGCGCTCATTTTCAAGAATGGCGTGCCCGTTGCTTACTTCGAAGGACTTTCGATCTGCGAACGCACGGAGAGCGGCTTCAATCTCTACTACACATTTCGCGAAGGCGAAACGGCCTGGTTATACGCGCGCATTCTGCGTCTGATGCGACAACTCCTCGGCGTCACGGTTATCTCCATCGATCCTTATCAGGTCGGACACGAAAACGAAGAAGGGATCGAATCCGGCGCGTTCTGGTTCTATCGCAAGCTTGGTTTCAGACCGGTGTGGCCTGAATTGATGAAGCTGACGCAAGCGGAAGAACGAAAGATGGCGGAAGATCGAGGATACCGAACTTCGCCGAGAATGCTGAGAAAATTGGCTGCCGGTCACATGATTTTCGAGTTACCTGACGCTGGGAACAGCGGCTGGGATCGCTTCCAGACTCGTAACGTCGGGTTAGCAGTGCAGAGACGCATGGCCCGCGAATTCAAGAGCGACCCGAAAGAAATACGCTCTCATTCGATCGAATTCGTCGAGCGTGCGCTCAGAATCAAGTCGAATCAATGGACGAACGGAGAACGCGAAGCTCTGCACAATCTAGCGCTGGTCTTGGCGATGATTCCGGCAATTGAA
>JAJPKD010000169.1 GCA_021323895.1 Acidobacteriota bacterium
CCCCGAGAACTTGATAATAATCGACCATAGTCTTTCGCCGCAGTCTGCGCCTTATCTCACGCCGCAGGCGTGAAATTCAATAGCCGTGGGCACCGCCCACGGATCAGAATCGCCTAACATCCGTGACCCTGAAAGGGTCGAATAGAAGAAATGTCACCGAGACAAGTTCGACCATGACACGGTCGGACGATCATCTGGCGCGAGATCTGGTGGCGTTGCCACCGGCTATTGAATTCGTCCCCTGCGGGGACGCGCGTCGCACAAACAATCTTCAGGAGACGAGACGATCCCCGCGCTCAAATAGCCTTCACGACACCGCGTGATCTGTTAGCTCGAGTGCCTCCTCGATTGCGAACCGGCTCGAATAATACCAACAACCGAAGGATGAGAAAATAGTCAGTAGGTCAGAAGATCAGAACCCGGGATCAGGTTGCGACTTCCCGCTGTGGCTTTAGCCAGCCGCCGCATCCATCCGCTCAATCTCCTCGCCCAATCCCAAATATTCCCAACGCAACAACGCAATCGGCACGTTGCCGTTCTTCCACAAATAGTCATGGAAGGCGCGCAGGCTGAATTTCTCTTTCTGATGAAGGCGCGCGTCGGCGAGGAATTTCACAATTTGCAGTTTGCCGATTTGATAAGTGATGGCCTGGCCGGGTGAAGAAGCGAAAAACACGGCTTCCTGACGGGCGGTGGCGCGATCGACGGGGACAATCTTCTCTAGATAATCCGCCGCCTGATCGATCGGGAAGAGGCCCGTGGCCAGCTTCACGTCCACCTCTACGCGCAGCGCCCTCAGGCGCATGAAGTTGTACATGATCTCGCGCAGCTTGGGACGATCGTCAAAGAAACCAAACTGCAGCATCATCTCTTCGGCATAGAAGCCGATGCCTTCGTTCGCGCCGGAATCGTAATACCGCCGTCTCAGGTGATTTTCGTGCGCCCACGAAAGCGTCATTTGAAAGTAATGGCCGGGCACACCTTCGTGCACGATCAAGGGTCTAGGATCTTTGGCAATCGACAGAGAGAAGTAATCCAGATCAGGAGACGGCTTCTTGATGTAACTAACGCCATCCTCATCCAGCCGGTTGTCGGATGTCAGATCGTCAGTCACACCCATGAATGACAGCGGCTCGACGTACGGCGGGAGCGGCAGGTTGCGATAGTGCTTCATCCAATCCGGCACCGTGAGAATGTTCTTCGCTTCGAGAAAGCGTCGTGCCTCTCCTTCCCAGAATTCTTCCTGCGCCATCTGTGTCGCTTGATCGGGATACAAGTCGAGTTCCGGCAAACCCTGATTGCGTGTTTGTTCGCAGGTTTCGAATGCCACCGACCGCCCCCATTCGTGCGCACCCATCACCAGCAGTTGCTCCGGCGTAAAGGGCATGAGCGCGACCTGCTTCAGGAAATAAACATAAGCCTCGCGGCCGACGGCCGTCTCTTCCGTCATGCCGTCAAGTTCACCAGTCAACCAATCGTGAAAAGATTCGAGGGCAGTGATTGCGTCGGTGATCGACTGGTTGAATTCTTTTGGATCGACGCCTGACAGGAATGGGCCAAGTTCAGTCCCGACTTTTGTGAGGCGCGGCCTGATGTCCACTAACTTTTCAAGCGCGGCGACGGCGAACGGCTTGATTGCTTTGCCGGTGAGATTCTCTTTTGCATTTATGACTGTCGCCGGGAAACTTTGCAGGTAACGGACGATTGTGCGGCTGCGTTTCTCAGTAAACGGCGGCGGTTGCAGCACTGAGAGAAAGAGCAAACCAAGTGTCTGATCGACATAGAAGCCGGGGTTGCGCTCCTGTCCGCAGGTAACATTCAACTCCCAATGGACGCGGGCGATCGCCGATCCAATCAGGCGGTAATCAACTTGCTGCGGCACCGACCACGACGTCGCGTTCATGTCCTGATGTCGTTTGGCGAAATCCGTCAACTCCGCGCGACGCCGCGCAATCGCGTTACGCGACCAATCAGGCACCCAATCATCCGGACGTTCAATACGCGGGATGTCGTCGCTTGAGATTGGTTGATTGGCGGCGCGCCAGGTCCAGAAGTCTTTGGCGAGTTGTTGCAGTTGATCGTAGGTGGATGTGGTCATGTTGGTTCCTCGAATATTATTCGGAGCAAACGTAAGCATAAAGCCAGTGAGCAGTCGTGCCTTCAGCTGGCGGTTAGGACGCGCGCAGCCGTCGAATTCATCCGCAGATTTCGCAGATTACGCAGATGGGAATTTGATAAGGAAGCTTCTTTGACTCGGTGCCTGCGGGCGATAACGCTTAACTTGACGACGCGGCGCCGGCAGGTGGTGGGTACAGGCGCTCGAATTCGGGTTCGCCGTGCAACAGAGCGAGGTCGGGATCCTGACGCGTCCAAATCGCATCGCGGTAGCCCGACTCCCAGGCTTTCCGGATCGCGTTCAAGGCATCCGGCGCGTTGTTCATCGCGCAGAACGCGCAGGCGACGTTGTAAAGAATCATCGAATCGTCAGGCCGCAGAATCATCGCCATCTCAGCCTCGCGCTTGGCCTCTTCAAAGCGACCCTGAATCGCATAGTCGCCGGCAAGCAAGACGCGCACGCGCGCATCCTCAGGCACTTTCTTTACTTGCTCTTCGTACATCGCGAGTTCGCGATGCAGGTAGTTCTTGAGCGCATCGGTCTTGCCGAGCGCGCCGAGTGAGTTATGGATCGGAATCGTGGTGTTGTAGTTCTCGCCCGCGTGGGCCATGGCTTCTTCGGCCATGTCCACCACTTCCTGATAGCGCCCCGCGGAAAAGAGCGCGCGTCCCAGCAGATAGTATCCGCCGTCGAGATCCGGGTCCCGCTTGAGCGCGGCCCGCAGTTTTTCGACGGTGGCGTCGTAACGGCCTTCGGCAAACATCACCCACGCTTCGGCGCACTGAATTTCCGGCGCGTCGTGGCCGCGGGCGCTCGCCTTTTGCGTCGCGGATATCGCGCGATCAATCCACTGCTGTTTCCGCTCGAAGTGGTAGTAGTACTCAGCGCAAACTTTGCCCAGGCCCGCGTGCGCCAGCGTAAAGTCAGGATCGAGCGCGACCGCGTTCTCATACATCTGCAGGGCAAACTGCAAATCCTGCCGGCCCACGCGGCGCGCGTAGTTTCGACCGCGCAAGTAAAGATCGTAAGCCTGAAGGTTCTCAGTAGGCTTGGCTGACAGCGCTTGCTGTTCCTGCGGCGAGAGCGTGATGCGCAGGGCGGCGGCAATCTTTTGCGCGATCTCGTCCTGCACTTCGAACACGTCGGCCATCTCGCGATCGTATCTCTCTGACCAGAGCGGAAAATCCGTGGCTGCATCGACGAGTTGCGCATTGATGCGAAGGCGCGCGCCCGCGCGGCGCAGACTTCCGGTTAGCACGTACGACGCGCCGAGTTCTTTCCCGATTTGTCCGGCGGTGACTGATTTGTCACGATAGGTCAGCACCATCGCGCGCGAAAAAGTCTTTAGGTTCTTGATCTTCGACAGTTCCGTGGTGATGTCTTCGGTGATGCCGTCGCGCAGATACTCGTCCTCTTTCATGCCGCTGAGATTTTCAAAATAGAGCACGGCGATCGAGTGATCGGTCGACGCTGCGCGTCGCGATCCAGTGCCGGAATCAGCCGCCGCTTGCCGCGAAGATGAGTCGAGGTCGCGCTTCAAACGCTTCAATCCGGTCTTCAGATCGGTGGCGCTCTGAAAGCGCAGGTCGCGATCTTTCTCGAGGGCCTGTCCGATGATGCGGCCGAATTCCGGTGGCAGCGAGACATTTAGTTGCTGCGGCGGTGGTGGCTCGCGATTGAGGATCGCGTCGAAGATCATTGCTGAAGTGTCGCCCTGAAAAGGAAGAAAGCCGGTGGCCATCTGATAGAGCACTGTGCCGAGCGAAAACAGATCCGTGCGCGCGTCGGTGATTTCTCCGCGCGCCTGTTCGGGTGACATGTAGGCGATGGTGCCGATGGTTTGACCGGCTGAGGTTAGTTGGTCTCTGCGCACCGTGGCGACCATTGAATTATTGTCGGTAGCCGCGCGCCCGTCGATCTTCGCTACACCAAAATCCAGAATCTTTGCCTGTCCGCGTGAAGTGATAAAGATGTTCGCCGGCTTCAGATCGCGATGCACGATGCCTTTCGAATGCGCGGACTCAAGCGCGTCCGCGAGTTGCACGCCAAGTGTCAGCACGGTCTCGAGGTCTATCGACCCGCGACGGATGCGATCGCCGAGCGACTCGCCGTCGAGCAATTCCATCACAATGAAGTGTTGCGAGTCGTGTTGCTCGATGCCATGAATCGTGCAGATGTTCGGATGATTGAGCGCGGAAGCGGCGCGTGCTTCACGCTGAAAGCGCTGCAAGAGGTTCGCATCGTTCTCCATCGCGGGCGTCAGAAATCTGAGCGCGACGTGCCGGCCGAGGTTGGTGTCTTCGGCTTCATAGACGATACCCATGCCGCCTTGGCCGAGTTGTGACGTAATGCGATAGTGCGAGATTGTCTGACCGATCACCGGTGAACTCCTTGACAGGGGATGATGAAATAGTGGGCGGCCATAGTATTACAGGCGGTGAAGGGCGGCAAGGCGATCGAAAACTCGCGCGCCTTCGAACCGGTATCCAATCGCGCGCGCGCGAAAACAATATGCAACGCAACGACGACCAATTGCGACGCGACATTCGTTTAAGTTAAACTCGCGGTGCAGCAGCAGTTCCCTCGTAGTAATACTTCCCCAAAATTTCAATATTTAGACTGGCCCCTGATCGCGGCGCGGTGCGCGTTTGCATAGAAAAAATCCCCGACAACCATCGAACAATTTATGACTGAGACAAAATTGCAGACTGGTACTCACGATGAGCGATGTCCGAGCGGGATTCCCGGCCTGGACGATATTCTCGCCGGAGGTTTGCAGGCGAAATGCTTTTATCTGATTCAGGGTGATCCCGGTTCAGGAAAGACGACCTTAGCGTTGCAGTTCCTGCTTGAAGGAGTGCGACGCGGCGAACGCGTTTTCTACATCACGCTTTCCGAGACCAGAGCCGAGTTGTTGCAGGTCGCGGATTCTCATGGCTGGTCGCTGGATGAAATTCCGTTGTTGGAATTATCGTCGATCGAAACTCTGCTACGGCCGGAAGCACAGACAACCGTCTTTCATCCATCGGAAGTCGAGCTGAACAAGATCACCAAACTGTTGCTGGATGAAACGGAGAGACTCAAGCCGGCGCGCATCGTGTTTGATTCGCTCTCTGAGTTTCGTCTGGTGGCCGAGACGCCGCTGCGTTATCGCCGCCAGCTGCTCAATCTCAAGCAGGCTTTTGCGGCACACCGCGCAACCGTGCTGCTGCTTGATGACAAGATGGACAAGCCGGGAGTCAGTCTCGATCCGCATGTGCTCAGCCTGACGCATGGCGTGATCGAGATGGAACAACTCTCGCCGGATTATGGGAAGTCGCGACGGCGACTGCGCATATCAAAGATGCGCGGCGTGAAGTTTCGCGAGGGCTATCACGATTACACAATTGCTACTGGTGGCCTGGAAATTTTCCCGCGCCTGGTAGCCGCCGAACATCATTTGGATTTTCATCGCGAAGCGGTTTCCAGCGGAGTCGAAGGCCTCGATCGTTTGTTGGGCGGTGGACTCGATCGCGGAACTACCACCCTCTTGATTGGACCAGCCGGCAGCGGCAAGTCGAGCGTGGCGATTCAATACGCAGTGCAGATGGCAGAGAAGGGCGAGCCATCGATGCTCTTCGCTTTCGATGAAACCCTCGGCATCATGACGGCGCGCTCGGAAGCGTTAGGCCTGCCTCTAAAGAAGCACATCGACAGCGGAATTATTAAGGCCAGACAAGTCGATCCGGCGGAAATCTCACCGGGCGAATTTGCTTACCTGGTGCGCCGCAGTGTTGAGGACGGCGCGAAGCTGGTCGTCATCGACAGTCTCAACGGCTATCTGAATGCAATGCCGGGAGAAAAATATCTCAATAATCAATTGCACGAGTTGGCATCGTATCTAAACCAGCAGGGCGTCCTGACTATTCTGGTGATGGCCCAGCATGGAATGGTGACTGCGTTGGAAGCTCCAGTCGATTTGAGCTACTTGTGCGACACGGTCATCAACATGCGTTACTTCGAAGCCGCCGGCGAGGTGAAGCAGTTGATAGCAGTAATCAAGAAGCGCAGCGGCCATCATGAGAAAGCTATCAGGGAATTCAGTCTCAATGGCGGCCAGGGGCTGCGCATCGGCGAGCCGCTAACTCACTTTGCAGGCATTCTGACGGGCGCGGCAAAATTTGAAGGAAGTCAGGACGAGATATTGAAAAGCTTGAGATGAAAACTGCAGACAAAGGCAATTCGATCGTGGTTGCGCGTAGCGAAAACGCGCTGCTTCGAAACCAGAGCGACGAGCGCGTCATGGTCATGGCTCCGGTTGGAGCAGATGCCAGCGCGATCGCCACATTGCTCAACGAACGCGGTTTTTACTGCTGCGTTTGCGACGAGGCGGAACAGGTGATTGACGAAATCGCCAACGCCGGCGCATTGGTGATGACTGAAGAAGCTCTGTTGCTGCCCTCGACTTCCACGCTGATTGCCGCACTCGAGAATCAACCGCCGTGGTCGGAATTGCCGGTGGTGATCCTTACGAGTAGCGTCTCGCAGTCAACCGATCTGCTCAATTCGACCGCCAAAGCGGCGGGCAGCGTCACCTTACTCGAACGTCCGATTGGCACTGACACTCTGGCGCGGACAGTTCACGTTGCGCTGCGGTCGCGGCGTCGTCAATACCAGGTACGCGATCTCTTAGCTGAGCAGGAGCGGAACCGAAAGCACCTCGAAGAGAGCGAAGAGCAACTGCGGGCACTGCTTTCGCGCGAGCAGGGATTGCGACAAGCGGCCGACGACGCCAATCGTTTGAAAGATGAATTCCTCGCGACGATGTCGCATGAACTTCGGAATCCGTTGAATGTGATTCTGGGTTACTCCGAATTGCTGTTGCGCAGCGAAGAGGTCAAGCAATCGCCGCATCTGCTTCATTTGAGCGAGGCGCTGCGGCGGAATGCGCTGGCCCAATCCTATTTGATTCGCGACTTGCTCGAGTTGTCGCGTTTGCGTAGCGGCAAGATGACCATCAATCGCGAGATTGTCTCGGTCATAACCGCGATCAATAACGCGATCGAAACGGTGAGCGCCGATGCTGAAGCCAAGCAGATCAAGATTCAAGTCGATGCCCCACCCGAGCCGCTGTTTGTTCTCGGTGATTTATTGCGGCTGGAA
>JAJPKD010000145.1 GCA_021323895.1 Acidobacteriota bacterium
CTTTGGCCGGGTGACCTATCAAATGATGGAGGAAGCGTGGCGGCTGGCGACGCGAACCGCGGTGATGCCTGAATGGACCGAACCCTTCGCGCGCACGATCGATGCTGCGAAGAAGTACGTCGTGTCGAGCACTCTCGATCGAGTGGATTGGAACTCGGAACTCATCCACGGCGATTTGGAGCAGGCCGTTCGGCAGCTCAAGCGGGAGTCGGGGAAAGGACTGCTAACGGGAGGCGTGACGCTCCCGCTGGCGCTGGCGGAACTGGGACTGATCGACGAATACGAGTTCGTGGTGCATCCGAGGGTGGTAGGCCATGGGCCGACGTTGTTCGCAGGATTATCGAAGCGTCTCGACTTGAAGCTGGTGAGCCGGCTTGAGTTCAGCTCAGGAGCGGCGGTGATGCGGTATGAGATACGGCGCGCCCAGACAAATGAGTGACCGTCAGCCGACGCGGCGTTGCAGCGCGCGCTAATCACTCCGCTCGAAGAGGAACCAAACGTGAATCCAGCTACGCGAACGATGGAGTTCGCGCTCAGAGATCCCGACGGCTACTACGTCATGATCAGTGCGCTCGGCGAAACGTAACGAGTCGCGACTAACTTACTCACGGATACATCAAATGAAAGCGGCGGGAACATGACCTCCCGCCGCTTTCCAGCTTTCTCTTTTGTTTGGAGCGATCCTAAATATTTCCAGTCTCAGTCTTTTTGTTTCGGCGTCTGCGCAACTTCGCAGCGAGTCCTGCCAATCCGGATCCAAGCAGGAACAATGTAGTTAGTTCCGGAACGGGCTGACCGGTTAGCTTCACATGGCCAGTCGCGCTGTTTGATCCGGTGAAGTTCGATCCACCGCCGCCACGCGCACCGCCACGAACAAATCTTTCAAAGTTGGTAGGAGTTCCCGATTGCCCTCCACCATCAACCGTCAACACGCCGAGATCGTTGTAGTCAGCGCTGAATTGAGTGTACACAGCCGCTGACCACTGCCAGTCGATCGAGACATTGGCGTTACTCGAGAAGGTCGCCTGCATGATCACCGGGTTCTGGCCTCCGGCAAGTCCGCTCGGCAACATCAATCCAAGTCCAGTCATAAAAGGATCTGCGCCCGCTTGGCTGGTTGGGACGATCGAGATCCATCGGTTCGCGGCGGAGTCGAAATGCGTGCTGGCGGAAGTGGCCGTCGGCGAGAACGTTATCGACGCGTCGGGCATGGTGTAAGTCTGGCCGCCTAACGCGATCGTCACGTTCGTAATGTTGACAGTCGTCGGCCTGGCGGAACTCAATCCGTTGACCTTCATGTGACTGTTGAACCAGACCGTATTGCCTGCGCCGATCGAAGTTCCGTTGAAGTTTGAGCTAATCACGCTCACCGCATCGGCTCTAGTCACGGAATTTAGGGCAAGTAAAAACGTGACGGATGCGGCAAAAAGAAAAATCTTCCGAATCATTTGTCAAATCGGGTTTCCTGCGAACCCGGCACTCCTTCCTGCCTGAAAAAGACGGTTAATGGCTGGGCGTTTCCATCTGAGAAATCCGCCCCAATATTCGCGGAAACCATTCGCCGTTAACACTTTATTCCTTTTACTGCCCCAGAACTGCACCTAGACCATGGCCACACGAGCAGCAAGCATTGGTACCGCCCCGGCCTTCGAGGCAAGCTCTTACTCAAATCAAGGCCGTTTGGATCGCGCGCACCTGCGAGCGATTACGCCCGCCTATTTTGTGGCCAAGTTGGTCGGAGTGGGTGGACTCTTAGGGCTGGCTGGTGCGGGCGTACTACTCACGCATGGTTTGACGAGGATGGCTTTTCAAATCTGTCTCGGGGCCGTGTTCGCGCATGCGACTGAGTTGATTCATCAATGCCTGCATCGCTCGGCGACGGGGCGAGCCTCGCGCGATCAATTCTTCGGAATGGTGATCGCGACGCCGCTGGGGATTTCCTTCTGGCGCTATCTGCACGATCACTTTCGCCATCACAAGGACGTGACGCAGGAAAGCTTTAGCTACAACTACGAGCGCATGGAATCGAAATCCATGCTGGTGCGTTTACTCGGCTGCCTGTTGCACCTTTCGATGCTGAATCATTTTATCGAGACGCTGAAGTGGATTGGTTACGCGTTGCTGGGTAGAGTCGATCAGAAGTTAGCGGCGACCGGATCAAAACCAACTGAAATCGTAACGCGCAGAATTCGCCGCGATTATCTCATCATGGCGGGCCTGTTAGCGTCGGCAATTGCCGTCACGATCGGCTTTCGGACTAATGTTGTGATTCAGCTTTGGTTGATTCCGATGATCGTATGGGCGCCGATTCACGCGTTAATCGAGTTGCCGGAACATTGGAAGTGCGACACCTCAACTACGAATCCGCGGCTGAACACCCGCAGCATCCGCGCGGGCAAAGTCGTGCGTTGGTACGTCAACAATAATTGCAACCACATCGGTCATCACTACGACTTGAGCGTGGCCATGGAGCGCCTCCCGGAATATGAATCGCAACTGATGGCCGAAGCTCCGTTCGCTCATTTTGAGCAATCCTATCCCCGGTTCTACTTTCGCTTTTTCCGTTACATCCTCAGCGGCAAGTACTGAAAGCCACCCGCTCGCCTTCCAGAAAATCAACGCGATGTGAACCGCGTTTCCAACGGGCGTAACGTCCGGTAACGCACGCGCAAACTCCTCTGAACTAATTCCCTGCGAAACGTCGCATTTCTTGGCCGGTAATCGTGGCACGAAGGTTGTAAAACCGATTTACGCTGCCCCGGTTTGTTGCCCGACAAACTGTCCAACCGAGTGCCCCGTGCTAGCGCGTGATGACGCGCAGTTGTGGTTGGCTTTTAGCCAACCGGTGAATGCCTCAGTCGTCTTACTTGGTCTTGGTTCGCAAATGGAGATATCCCCTTTGAACACTCGGAAACGCCAAGCCGGATTCAGTCTGATCCAACTGCTGATTACGGTCGGGGTTATTGCTATTGTCGTGAGCTTTGCTCTGATTGGCATCACGTCTGCCCGTGCGCGGGTTCGGCTTTCAAACTCTGCTCGCCAATTTGCAGCTTACGTCGAAATGGCGAGAGCCAACGCGGTTCGCAGACATGGCGCCGCGTCAGTTCAGCAAATCGACGCCAGCACCTATTCCGTAACGATGGACTTTAACGGGCTGGGTGGGGTAACCACGCAGAACTTTTCAACCGAGCGTGGCGTCTCGATCAACATGCCGCGCCAAATCGTTTTCGATTGGCGCGGACGGACCCCGATCGAGACATCGGTTGGGTTCAGCAATGAAAGTGGCAGCACGAACGTGGACGTCACCGGATCGGGTGACGTCACCATCGATGCACAGATTTTCCACGATAGTTCCATTCCGAGTGTGACACTTAGCGGGCCTGGCAGTGGCGTGATTGTCGATCCAACTCCCACTCCTGACCCTTTTGCCACGCCATCGCCTTCGCCGGCAGCGTCGCCGTCGCCTTCAATGTCGCCGACACCGACGCCAACGCCAACGCCGACTTCAACGCCGACGCCGATGCCCACGCCGACACCGACGCCCACGCCAAATCCGACGCCCACGCCGACGCCAACTCCAGCGCCGACGCCGACGCCAACTCCGACACCAGCACAGTGTTCGCTGACGGCGAGTCCCACGACGATCACCATTGCTCAGAATGGCTCGGGCTCCGTGAGCGTTCACCTGAACAATTTCAGCGGCAGCGGGACCATCAGCGCCACATCCAGTAACAGCGGGCAAATCCAAGTTGCGCCGGCATCAGCTAATGTCTCGGGCACTGGGTCAGTGTCGTTCACGATTACCGTTAAGAAACAAAGCGGCAGCGTAACCTTTTCTTCCTCGTGCGGGTCGCAAGTGGTTCCGGTTAACGTTCCGTAGGATTGGGAGGAGACTGTGAATAACCTATTTGAGTTTAAGCGAACCAAAAATTCCAGAGCGCCGCGGCGACTGGGACGGCCGTCCGAAGCCGGATTCACTGTGCTCGAAACAGCGATTTCGCTGCTGCTGATGGGAGTGGTCGGGCTTGGCGCCGCGTCGGCTTTCTTCTATGCAGCCAGGAATATGGTCAGCGCCAGCGACCGCGAGTTGGCAATGGCGGTGGCGCAACAACGCGTCGAGGAGTTGCGAAACACGCCTTTCGTTGACTCGAGCTTGGCTGCTACTTCTTCAGACGGAGTAACCAACAGCATCGTACGCGCGGGTCGCAGCTACAGCGTGACTACCACGATCATCGATTCCAACGTCATTAACGGAAACGCGACGATGAAAACGATCGCAGTTAGAGTGAGACCGGACAGTGCGACATCCGTTTGGGCTCGGACCGTATCCTCAATTTTCGGTTCGGTAACCCTGATTTCTCAGCGTTCGGCGCTCGTAGTTGGCCCGAATCGCTCGCTCTAGGACTGAACGAAAAAAAGAGAAAAAGCAATGAAGGCAGAATCGCTCAAAAAGAACGAAGACGGCTTCTCACTCTTTGAACTGATCATCGCGATGGTGATTACGCTAGCAGTCACCGCTCTGGTTGGCACTTTGTTGGCTGAGTCGCTGCGGATGCGCACGCGCGCCAACGATCAAACCGACGCCCTGGCCGATGCGCAGCGCGCTCTGAACATCATGTCGCGCGAGATCGCCAATGCGGGTCTTAATCTCAACGACAACGGAATCGTTCCGGAGGATTCCATTACTGACGCCGCCGGCAACAGCACGATCCGGATCCGGTCAAACTTGAATAAGTACAACCCTTCCGGAAACGCGAGCGTCGCCGCGCAAAATACGATAGGCGTTGTGGGCGAGGATTCCGGCGAAGACGTCAAATATTTTCTGTATCAGGCGCCGAATACAAATCTGCTGGCAAGATACGACGCATACAACGTCGCCGGTGGTAGCTCAACCGTTCTGGCAAACCGAATCGACAGCCTGCACATTCATTACTTTGCGCAGAAAGTGACTTACAACACATCTGACTGCGATATCTCCGGGGCCTCACAACCCGAGGTCTCGCCGAATGCCGCGACTTATGTCGTTATCGCTGTTTGCGTGCTCGAACCCGCGGTCGGAACTCCAGGCAGTCCGGGTTACCAGCCTAGCAGTCGAGTGCTGTTAGCGTCTGACGTCGCATTACGAAATGCAAATTTGCAAGTTTACTGATTTGGGGAGTCCTATGAACTCAAACACCAGGTTACTCGAAAGCCGAAAAATTCACAGCGAGCGTGGGGCGGCGCTGTTGACCGTTTTGTACGTCGCAACGTTGCTGCTGGCGGCGGGAGGCGCGCTGGTCCTGATTACGGGAACGGCAACCAGAACAGCGATCGACTCGACCGCGGAAATGCAGGCGTATTACAGCGCTGAGGCTGGTTTACAAGCGGCGCTCAGTGTCTTGCGCGGAAACGTTTCGCCTAACGCAGGAATGCCCACCGGAACCAAACTTAGTTTTCGTAATGCCGTCACGCCTGAAGACTCAAATCTGCCGAGTGATACGACCGGCCTGCCGCGCCTCTCGGGATGGTTGAATTACAACTACACGCCCAGCGGCGCCGGCAATCCGGACCGCGTGGCCATTACTTCGAGCTATGCGCCGGAGAGCGGATTAGCTTACAGCGTGCTCGTCAGCGATCCGGATAACACGCCGGTTTCGGCTGGCGATCCTACGCGGTTGATGCTGAAGGTTACCGGCTACGGGCCGAAGGGAGCGATGAAACAACTCGACTTAGTTGTGAAGCGCACGAACTTCGATTACGTGCCACCTGCAATGCTCATGATGCGAGGATCAGATGACGGAACGCCGGTGGTTTTCGATGTTGGCGCCAGCAATGCCAAGGACTACTCCGGTCACGACCACAGCGGTTCGGGCGTGCTGCCAAGTTTCGGCGCGACCTCGGATGCTGACAGAGACATTGAGATTTCGGCCGACACGAAAGACACTGCCGCGTCGCCAAAGTCGGCCACGTTCGTCGTCAGTGCTTTGCCGTCGTTCCTGCGCTCGGCGAATGCCGCGCGCGCTTTTGTCGCAGACCAAAAGGCAAACGCGATCTCGCAAGGACGCTACTTCACTTCCTTCAGCGGTTATTCCGGCAGCGTGGCCTCGCCCGCCTTCACCTTTGTCGATGGTGACTGCACCCTCGATGGCGGGGCTGGCTTGCTGATTGTGACCGGCAACCTCGAGATGAACGGCAACCCCAGCTTTAATGGGCTGATCCTCGTGCTTGGCGGAGGATCAATCAATCGTGATGGCGGCGGCAACGGAGACATCTACGGGGCGCTGGCCGTCGCTCATTTTCCGCTCACTGGTAACGGCGGGTTTACGTCGGCGTCGTTCCACACAAATGGCGGAGGAACTTCCACGATGCAATATGACTCAGACGCGGTCCGGCAAGCGCTTAATCTAGCGGGCCCGCGCGTGCTTGGGGTGTCTGAATATTAAGGACGTCTTGTTGGGCTATTTCACAGATAGTAACTCGGGAGCACGATGTCATGAAGATTTCAGCTGCAAATCGATCGTCAGCTAGAGATGACGGTTTCACTCTTGTCGATCTTTTGATCGTGATGGTAATTGGCGCCACCGTAATAAGTCTGTTTGTTGCTGCCATGGGGACTGCGCAGAAGTCTATGGTGCGGGCAAACGCTGCTCAGGAGTTCTCAAGTTTCGTGCAACAAGCTCGCAGTGATTCGAAAAAATTGCACGCCACCGCCGCGCCGCAAATGGCCCAAATTCTGATCCTCAACGAGCGCTATTACGCCGTGACGCTGGATGCCAATGGTGATGGAGTCCTGGATGCGCCCGTTGTGGTGGCCCTCGAAGACCGGCACCTGAAGATGGATGGCCCATTTCCACGCGCGTTCATGTTTGATTGGCTGGGCCGTACAGTCGATGCGAGTCAGAAGTTGCTTTCATCGCCCGAGGTTTCATTCTCGAATGCGACAGGGTCTGGGAAGACCACAGTCAAATTTGCCGATCCAGGAAGGACTAATATCGAACAGCACTAGCTAACGGGAATATTCGGATACATCTTTACTCAATTTGACTTGAGGGCTGCCACAGATTTTTGCAGCACTCACGCCACGCCGGCTTCGTTTCCCGAGTGCGAAGTCGGCGTCGGTTTTTCTAGGATGAGGTTGAGAGAACCATCGCCGACTCGATCGATGGAAGTTGAATTCTGGATGCCACCGATTTGTACGGATTAGTCGCCTGGGCTAAGGAAAGCAAATCCGCTGATTATGCAGCGATTTCTTGCGAGGCGATGCTTAACTCCTGGGACCTGGCGACAACTTCCGAGAGATGACCGTCGCGTTGATAAGCCGCCAACCCGCGCATAAACAATTCGCGCACGACCTGGGCTGCGGCCAGTCCGTGCTGGCTGGCGAGCGATTCGATCTCGCAGAAAATCGGATTCGGGAAACTAGTTCCCACATAAACTCGAAAGTCAGGACCCTTATTCTTTTTTCTGGTAGTTTCAGGCCTTGCGGGGCGACCTCCTCAAATTTCATCCATCAGGCACCGTTCAAAGTCGTCTTTACTGAACCAGTTGTGCTGGCGCTTGCCCTGGATTAGCAGTGACCACTCGACGATCAGATCGAATCCGTTGCGTTCGATTTCATCCACTTGCACGATTTGACCGCTCGCGCCGGCGGGAATGCCATCGACTGCGATCTTGGATCGCACCTTCGATCCAAGCTTGGATTGAGCTTCTTGTTTCGTAAACCTGACGGTCATTACTGGTTGCGACATCAAAACGAACCGACACAATACGCGCAGTTCGCAACTTGAGCCATCAGCCTGTTCTGATTCTGATGTGGGAATTTCGGGCAGGCGCGTGTCGGACAATGTCCTACGCGGGAAAGGTGGCGTTAATTTATTAACCCACTCTGCAGGGCATAACGGGTGAGTTCAGCGTTGGTTGTCATCTTCATCTTCTCGAGAACTCGCGAGCGATAGGTGCTGACGGTCTTCACACTCAACAATAGTTCATCCGCAACTTCGGTAACGGTCTTGCCCATCGCCAGCATGCGAAGTATTTCGAATTCGCGGTCAGACAGGCGCTCGTGCGGCGCGCGCGCCGTATCATCTTCTATAAAGACCGCCAGTTTTTCGGCCAGTTGAGGGCTAACATACTTGCCGCCGGCGCAGACCTTACGCAGAGCTTCGACCAGTTCTTCGGGCGCGCTCTCCTTTGTTATATAGCCGGCGGCGCCGGCCCGCAGAATGCGAATTGCGAATTGATCTTCGGGATGCATGCTGAGCACCAGCACCGGCAACGCCGGATATTTGCGCTTCACTTCCTTCAGAACGTCAAGCCCATTTTTTCCGGGCATCGTAATATCCAGAATCAGGACATCGACTTTTGTGCGTTCCAACTCTTGCAGCACTTCATGGCCGTTGTCGGCTTCGGCCACCACCGACATTTGCGCATCGTTCGACAGGATCTGCTTCAAACCCTGCCGCACAATGTTGTGGTCGTCTGCGATTAAGACGCTAATCATGAACTCTCTTCGACAGCTATGGCTTTCTGCAGAGGAATATCGACACTAACCATCGTTCCGTGATTATTGAGATTGTCGATCCTGAACTCTCCGTCGATCAAACGAACGCGTTCCTGCATTCCCAGAATCCCCAACTATCGTTGAATGGCTCCGGGGCGAATTCCCTTCCCGTTGTCTTCGATCTTTAACGACACGCGTCCGTCATTTCGCTCCAACGCGACGCGCACTTCCGAGGCGGCCGCGTGCCGCGCTACGTTGGTGAGCGATTCCTGAAAAATGCGAAACAACGTCGTCGCCGCATCGGCGTCGATTGGGACGTCCTCTTCCATGCGATTCAGTTGGCAACGGATGCCGGTGCGATTTTCAAAGTCCTTGGCCTGCCATTCAATCGCGGCGGTAAGGCCAAGAGCGTCCAGCACTGGAGGCCGCAGTTCAGTCGCAATTCGTCGCACCGATCCGATCGCCGCATCGATGTCCCTTAGCATGATCGTCAGCTTTTCGCGATCGGTTTCGTCGTTCGATTTGATCGCCCGGTCGCGCAACCACGATACGTCAAACTTCAGCGAAGTTAACTCGCGGCCTAACTCGTCGTGAATTTCGCGAGCGATGCGCGTGCGTTCTTGTTCGATCACCGACTGCAAGTGAGTTGACAGAGCCCGTAACTGTTCGCGCGATTCGCGAACCTCGTCGCTGATCCGACGACGGGAAACGACGAGGAAACCCAACGTGACGCCTTCGATAGTAAACACCAGGACGCGGCTTACATCGTCGAAGCTGCCGCTTAATTGATAGATCGGAGAGATAAAAAAGTAATCGATTAGAAAACCTGAGAGCAGGGTCGCGACCACCGCCGGACCGCGGCCGGCAAACCAGGAAGTGATCACGATCGCCGCGAGAAAAAGCGGGGCAACCGGCGGCCGCACCAGATGCCAAACAAACAAGGTCCCCGCGAAAGCCAGCCCGACCGATAACAGGGCAAACAAGTAGCGGACATAAACATTTCGCAGATACCTGTTCATGTTGACGCGCGCATTGTATGTCAACGCGCAGCGCCAGACCAAAATCCTAATTAGCACTCGGAATCACCCGCTTGACGCGCCTTGATCTGCATGTTAGTTTTCGATTTACCGATTTGCATTCATATTCGATCCGAAGAGACGTCAATTAAGTCTCGAATCTAAGCATGGTTGCGCCCGCGCTGGATCTAAAAAAGACTCCGCTCAACGATTTGCATCGCAAGCTTGGCGGCCGCATGGTCGAGTTTGGCGGTTGGGACATGCCGGTGCAGTACGCCGCCGGCACGATCGGCGAACATCTCCGCACCAGAACTCACGCCGGTCTGTTCGACGTGTCGCACATGGGCGAGATCGATGTGCGCGGCCCTGAAGCGATCGCCTTCGTCAACAAGCTGGCTTCGAATGATGCCTCAAAGTTGATCGACGGGCAGGCGCAGTATTCTGCTTTGACCACGCCGCAGGGCACCGTGATCGACGACCTGTTGGTGTACCGATTCGCTGAAGATCATCTGTTGCTGGTGGTGAATGCGGGAACGACGGACAAAGACTGGGGATGGATTTCGTCGCATCAGACAGGCGAAGCTGTAAAGTTGGAAAATGTCAGCGCGCAGTATTGCCAAATCGCGATCCAGGGGCCGCAGGCAATTTCGATTTTGCAGATGCTGACTGAGACGCCTCTGCACGAAATCAAGTACTACCATTTCGTTCGCGGCCAGGTCGATGGCGTTGATTCGATCATTTCGCGCACCGGCTACACGGGTGAAGACGGTTTCGAAGTTTACGCGCCGCCGGATAAAGCCGAACAACTCTGGAGCAAGATACTTGACGCTGGAAATTACGGATCGGAAGAAGGCGTTCTGCCGTGCGGATTGGCGGCGCGAAATACTCTTCGGCTCGAAGCGGGCATGTGTCTCTACGGACACGAGATTGATGAAACGACGACATTGTTGGAAGCAAATCTCGGCTGGATTACGAAACTCAACAAAGGCGACTTCATCGGCCGCGAAGCATTGGCAAAACAGAAAGAAGAAAGAATCAAGCGCAAGCTCGTCGGCTTTGAAGTCACGGATCGCGGCATTGCCCGCGATCATCAGGACATTCTGATCGATGGTCAAAAGGTCGGTATCGTAACTTCAGGCAGCCCGGCGCCGTTTTTGAAGAAGAACATCGGCATGGGCTACGTTCCGGTCGAATTTGCCAACGTCGAGCAAAATATTGAAATCGACGTTCGCGGCAAGCCGGTGAGCGCGAAAATTGTCGCGCTGCCTTTTTACAAGAGAGCGAAGTAGTCTTCAGCTTTCAGTTTTGGGTTTGAATTGACTCAAAGCTGAGAACTCAAAACTCATAACTGAGGTGTGTATGGCAAGCGTTCCTGATAATCTGCACTACAGCAAAGACCACGAGTGGGTGCGCGTCGAAGGCGACATCGCGGTCATCGGCATTACGGATCATGCGCAGGATCAACTCGGCGACGTCGTCTATGTCGAACTGCCGAAGGCGGGCGACGAGTTCGCCGCCAACGATTCTTTTGGCTCAGTCGAATCCGTGAAAGCCGTCTCAGAGATTTTCACTCCGGTCACGGGAAAAATCACTGAAACAAACGATTCGCTGAATGACGAACCCGAGAAGGTCAACAAGGATCCCTACGGCGACGGCTGGATGATCAAAATGACCATGAAGAGCCCGGGCGAAGTTGACAGCCTGCTGACCGCTGCCGAGTACGAAGACTTTACGAAAGCCGAAGAATAATAAATTGCGTTACATTCCCAACTCGCCGGACGAACGCGCCGACATGCTGGAAGAGATCGGCGCTGCGTCAATTGAAAATCTTTTCGATTCGATCCCGCAAGAACTAAGACTCCGCGATCATCTGAACGTTCCCGCGGCGATGCCTGAGCTTGAGCTGCTGAAGCGTTTTGATGAGATGGGTACGCGAAACCAGGCGGCGCGGCGCATCAGTTTTCTCGGAGGCGGGGCCTACTCGCATTACATTCCAACGGTCGTTGATTCGCTGCTTTCGCGCTCCGAATTTTTCACCGCGTACACCCCGTACCAGCCGGAAATTTCGCAAGGCACGCTGCAATCCATCTTCGAATTTCAGACGTTGGTGTGTCAGTTGACTGGCATGGACATCGCCAACGCCTCGATGTACGACGGCTCGACGGCGATGGCCGAAGCTGTGTTGATGGCTGAGCGCGTGACGAAACGAACCAAAGTGATCGCGTCTTCGGCAATTCATCCGCAGTACCTCGAAGTCGCGCACACCTACGTGCAACACGCGGGCATCGATTTAGAACACGCGGTTTATTGTGCCGAGTCGGGCACAACTTTGCCCGAGAGCTTGTCGGGTCTCGACGACCAGACCGCCGCCGTCGTGGTGCAGTCGCCAAACTTTTTTGGTTGCATCGAAGACTTGGCCGCGCTTGCCGAAAAGGCGCACTCAGTCGGCGCGTTGCTGATCGTGACCGTAACGGAAGCGATGTCCTTCGGACTGTTGAAGTCGCCCGGCGCTTGTGGCGCCGACATCGTCGTGGCCGAAGGTCAATCCTTCGGCGTGCCGCTCTCGTTCGGCGGGCCGTACGTGGGACTGTTCGCGACGCGCGACAAGTACGCGCGCCAAATTCCCGGGCGTTTGGTCGGCGAAGCTTACGACAAGAACGGCCGCCGCGGATTCGTTCTAACTTTGGCCACGCGCGAGCAACACATCCGCCGCGAAAAAGCTACTTCAAACATCTGTACAAATGAAGGATTGATTGCGCTGGCCGCAACGATCTATCTGGAAACGATGGGACGCCGCGGGGTGCAGGAGGCCGCGCGACAATGCGCACAGAAAGCTCATTACGCCTCACGTGAGATCGAGAAGCTTGAAGGGTTTTCGATTCCCTTCTCGGCGCCTTTCTTCAATGAATTCGTTGTGCACGCGCCGGTTGATGCCGCGTCGTTGCTGGAAAAACTCGCGAGCGGTAAAGGAATCGACGGCGGGATTGCTTTATCGAGATTCGATACCGCGCGCGCAAATGATTTTCTGGTTTGCGTGACAGAGACGAATACGAAAGAGCAGATCGACGCGCTGGTTGCGGGCCTTAGTTCGTCCACCAAGCTGGTTTAGATACGAATTAATAAATGGCATCAAACATCACCAAAGTCACCAATCACATCAGTCCCAACGAAGCGTTAATCTTTGAGCGCTCGCAACCGGGCCGCGCAGGCTTCAGTCTGCCGGCGCTCGATGTCGATGAATCATCGATCGATGAAATCATCCCGCGTGAAATGCAGCGCGAAGATGCCCTCGAAGGCATGCCAGAGGTCACCGAAGTTGACGTAGTGCGCCACTTCACGCGCATGTCCACTTGGAATTATTCAATTGACCAGGGCATGTACCCGCTGGGCTCGTGCACGATGAAGTACAACTCGCGGTTGAATGAAAAGGTCGCGCGCATTGCCGATTTCGCGAATCTTCATCCGCTCGCTTCCGAATCGGCCGCACAGGGCGCGCTCCAGGTCATTTACGAACTGCAACAGCATCTCGCGGAAATCACCGGGCTGCCGGGCGTGTCGCTGCAACCGGCGGCGGGCGCGCACGGCGAAATGACCGGCATCATGATCATCCGCGCGTACATCGACGCGCGCGATGGCAAAGAAGCTTCGGCGCAGCGTCGCACGATGTTGATTCCCGATTCGGCTCACGGCACGAATCCAGCGTCGGCGCACTTGTCCGGCTTCACGGTTAAGACGATCAAATCCACCGCTGAAGGATTGACCGATCTCGATCATTTGCGCGAACTCTGCGCGCACGGAAACGTGGCCGGTTTGATGTTGACGAATCCGAACACGCTGGGCCTGTTTGAGCGAAACATCCAGGAGATTTGTCGCATCGTTCACGACGCTGGCGGGTTGGTTTACATGGACGGCGCGAACATGAATGCGCTCGTCGGCATCGCGCGACCGGGCGACATGGGCGTCGATGTCATTCATTTGAATTTGCACAAGACTTTTTCGACGCCCCATGGCGGAGGCGGGCCCGGCTCTGGTCCATGCTGCTGCACGAAAGAGCTTGAGCCTTTTCTACCTGTGCCCCGCGTAGTAGCATCGACTTCAGTCGGTGACTCTGATAGCGAACACAGGCTGAAGCCTATGCTACGGCTCGATTACGACTACCCGCAATCAATCGGCCGCGTTAAAGCGTTTCTGGGAAACTACGGGATGATGCTGCGCGCGCTGGCGTACATTCTCACCCATGGTTACGACGGGTTGTTGGAAGCAACGCAGGCTGCGGTGCTAAACGCGCGTTACATCGCGCACGGCTTGCTGACGGATTATGACAAGCCTTTCGACAGCGATCCGATGCACGAAGTCGTCTTCACCGACAAACGCCAGGCGCGCAAAGGCGTACACACGCTCGACATCGCCAAGCGCCTGATCGATTACGGCTTCCATCCGATGACGATTTATTTTCCGTTGATTGTGTCGGGCGCGATGTTGATTGAACCGACTGAATCAGTCGGTCGTCAGGAACTCGATCAATTTATCGAGGCCATGCGATCGATCGCGAAGGAAGCCGTCGAAGATCCTGAGCTGGTACTCAACGCGCCGCATTCAACTCGCGTCGGCCGTTTGGACGAAGCCGCTGCGGCGCGCAAGCCAGTGTTGCGCTGGAAACCTGCGGCTACGGAATCTGCCGAATCAAGATCAACTGCCAGTCACAGTTCATAAGCAGCGCTGCGACTTAAAGGAGAACTTACATGTCCGCACAAGTTCAACCATGGAGCGGAATCGAAGTTGAGACCAGCTTCTTTCCGCTTTCATTCTTTCTTTATGCCTGCACTCCGAGAATTGTGATTGATGGCCAGGTCAATTTGCGGCCCTGGGGTAAGCATAACTTTCAGCTCGAACCAGGCATGCACAACGTGAAGATCTTTTTCCACTACATTTGGATGTCCACGTGCGGCTTCAATCAGATGAACATTGTCGTCCAACCAAATTGCGTGCACCGCATCAAGTACGAGATGGGCATATTTATGTTTTCGCCTGGATCGATCCGCGAGGTGCCACCTCCTTACAGATTTCAGTAAACCCTCAAAGCAGGAGTCAATGAAATGTTAAAGTCCGCATTGCAGCTACGTCGTTACTTGGCCATCAGTTTTGTCTGCATCTTTGCGCTTTCGTCGATTATCGGCCAGGGCGTGAAGCAGAAAATTCGTTTCCCGCGCGGTTCTTCGTCAGCGACCGTACACGGCGCTGTCGTGCGGGGCGATCGCGATCGTTACTACCTCAGCGCAAGTAAGGGCCAGACGATGTCGGTAAAAATAACTTCGGAAGAAGATAACGCGGTGTTCCAAATTTTTCTTCCGGGTGAAGAAGACGCTCTGCCGGGAGCGGCCGACGGCGACGATGCGAAGGATTGGTCAGGCGAACTGCCGAAAGATGCGGAATACGTCATCGTGGTGGGCGGCACGCGCGGCAATGCGAGTTACACTCTGAAAGTTTCGATCGAGTGATAGCACAACTCACGCCTCCCACTCAGCGTTCTTTTTGTGATCGTCGATGCGGCCTTCCGCCGGAACTCTCATTAACGCCAACCGCTCAACCACGCGTCCGTTGATCAGATGTTCTTCTACGATTTCATTCACATCTGATGATCTAACTTGTGCGTACCAAATGCCGTCCGGATAAACCATCACGGCAGCGCCAATCGCGCAGAATCCGACTGACGCACACTCAGTAAGAACGATCGAACCGCGGGGATTTTTTCCCTTCGCCTCTTTGCCAAAGAGAATCCCGCGCGCTTTTAGTTCCCGCTCAAAGGCGTCGCGCACTTCCGCGCTGTCGCGCGCCGAGCACGACTTGCCCGTGCAAACAAACACATGATGGCGAATCGGCGCGGTGGCAACCGGCGCGAGATCGCACAATTCTTCACGATTTTCGATGAATTCTGTCGTAGCCATGTTCGGTTTCTATGCTAACACGAAGCGCGTGCTCTTCGTCTGTACGGCAGAGACGCGCGAGCCGCGCGGGCGCAGCCGTTCTTGAGAATTAGAATCTTTGCGCGCGATGCGATTCATTGTAAGATTGATGCGAACGGGCGACCGCCTGACCGACCGCAAATGACTTTGGCGGTCTTAGGGGCGGGCGCCTGATTTAATATTCCGCGTGAAAAATTTTCGCAACATCACTCAAGTCCGGCAACCGCGCGAGTCCAACGGCCTGGTAATTCACGTGTCGTCGCTGAACGACCGATCCACCGAAGTCGTCATGGGCGAGCATGTGCGCATCGGCACCGCTGAGGACTGCGATGTCAAGATTCGTTTGCCGCAAGCCGCCGCTTCGCCGGGCAACGGTACTGTGATTGAGATGACGCGGATTGAAGGGACCTATCGGATCACCGGCACCGATCCGGCCATCGATGTAAAGCTGAACGGCAGAGAGATTAAACCGAATAAGAGCATCAGCGACGGTGATGAAATTTGGATTGGACCATCTGGTCCTTCGATCCATTTTTTCCCGATCACGTCGAATGCAGCGTTGGTTCCGGGCCGTCGTGGCGGCGCGCCCGTCGCGCCGTTCATCGAGCAGGCCGCGATGGAAGCGTCCGCGACCGCCCGCCGTGACGACGCGAAGATTTTCCTGCGCGAATTCACCCGCGAACTCGTCCGCGAGATCAATCCCAGCACCAAAATCATTCTGTTTGCGATCATCATTTTCGCTGTCGTCGGGGCGCTGTACATTGGCTTCGCGCAATTCAACGAAGCGCGTCGCAGCCGGCGCATCATCGCGGAACAGCAAGAACGACTAATCGCGCAACAAAAACAGTTAGCAGAAGCGAACGACAAACTAGGCTAGGTTATCAAGTCGAACAACCAGGTTATCAAGACGATCTCTCTCGGCGAAAATCTGCGGGTCAATTACGGCAGCGGCGTTTGCCTGATTTCCGGTTCGTACATGTTTGTCGAAGCCGGCACTGGACGGCCGCTGCGCTTTCCGGAAACTCAGACGACGGAGCAAGGCGGGACTGTGCAAAGCAGCGGCGAGCAACCCGTGCTCACCCCGGAAGGCCGCGGGGCGATCGCTGAGTACGAATTTGTCGGCACCGGCTTTCACACCGGCGATGGTTACATCCTGACGAATCGACACGTGGTGCAGCCGTGGCTCGCTGATGAACGCGCGCAGACGCTGAACAGCTCAGTCAACGGCAAACCGAGACTTAAAAAATTGGTCGCGTTCTTTCCGGGCGTCAGTCAGCCTATCACTCTGAAGTACAAGCAAGCCGGATCGAGCGAAGACGTGGCAGTCTGCACCGTCGATACGAAAGACATGCCGCCGAAGATTCCGGTGCTCCCGCTCGACAAAGGCTCTGATTCCGTCGCGGTGGGCAGACTCGTCGTCACGATGGGTTATCCTTCCGGTCCTGATCGTTTGCTGGCGATGTTAGATCCTAACGAAGCACAGGGAATTCAGAACCGCTACGGCACGGCGGAATCGCTACTGGGCTATCTGGCCCAGACCAAACACATTCAGCCGCTGACGACGCAGGGCAACATCACCGATCTCGACGCGAAGCGAATTGTTTATGACGCGCGCACGGGTGAAGGCGGCTCCGGCGGTCCGCTCTTTGGTCCATCCGGGCGAGTAATCGGAATTACGTTTGCAATCTTTACCGAAAACACTGCATCAAATTTTGCGGTGCCAATTCATTACGGAATTGGATTGCTCGAAAAGTCGGGCTGGACCGCTCCCCCCAATCCCGAAACCGAGCAAAAAGAAGTTGCCGCAGGTGCGCCAAAATAGTGTGAGTGGTTGGCATGATCGTTGCTCGTTTCCGGGCCTTCAGTAAAGAATTTCGAAATTTGATTTGAACACGCTGTCGGAACATCGCTCCATTTGGAACGTTCTAGACAATTGGATATTTGAGGCTGCGCCTGATAAATCTGTCAGACTGTTTGAGATGACCTTTCGCCCCGCACTTTTGATTCTTTGTGTAGCGCTCTGGTGCTTTAGCTCCTCGGCCCAGACGGCCTCGCAACTCCTCGTCAACGCTGACTCGACCAAAGTCGGAGCGCCTGCCAATGAGCGCCCGCGTACTGATTCGCTCTCCTCTGATGAATCAAAACGCGGCACGCCAGCAAAGGACACTTCCGAGAACGGCAACCCGCCTCGAACGAGCGATGTGCAATTTCGCGAAGAGCGAATGCCAATCGTCGGTGGCGCCGAGTTGGTCACGATCTTCGGGAAACTTGACGGCCTGAAGTCGCCATCTTCCACGGCGCCAGAGGTTCCCCTGCTCAGCGTGGTGCGTGACACGCTCACAGACAACGATGCCGAAAACGATCGGCTGCGTTACGTCTGGGTGTTGACTTACACGCAGCCAAACTTGATGAAGCGAATCGCGTCGGCAATTCCCTTTCTCTACCAACATGTCGGTAACCAAACGCGCGCCTCGAACGGCCCGCCGAAACCGATTCTGGATCTGGCGAACCCCAGCCTGCGAACCTGGAACCATTTTTTCTGGACTGGGATGCAGCGCGTTTTTCTCGACAGCTACGGCATTCCGATTAAGGCCTCGACCCGAACGTATCGACGCAACGCGAGCGACTATCGGTCTGGTCACGTATTGCAGGCGCTTTCAATTCTCGACAGTTACGAGAAGTTACGGCAGCGAAGCCGTGACGACAATGAATTGCTTGCGCTCGGGAGTTCGACCAACAGTGTAAATGCGAACGGGAGTGTCGCCGACACTTCGACGCCGCTTTCTTATGAGCTGACGCCGGCGTTTTCCCCGGGTGAAATGCTCGAACTGCGCGCGCGGCTTATTTTGTCGAACAGCACTTTCGGCGGTTTGTTGGGCCCGGACAAATTCGCAGGCACCGTTATCAAACGCACGATGACGTCGGTTGATAACGCCGGTCACAACTGGGAGATGTTGCGCCAGCGCGCCGAAGCCGAAGGTTTGTATTTCGAACCGCTGACGATGCCCGACGGTCGCGCTACCCACGCGATTCTTTGGGTTGCGAAATCCGATTTGCAGGCGCAACCTAACCGCGAGTTCCACGATCGCTTTTTGAATATTGCGAACCCGTGGAAAGACAAAAGACTGCGAAACTGGGATGGCTATTCGCGAGTTTCGTATTTTGATAACGAGAGCCGGCGCGCCGCCGCCACCGACCCGAAGGCGCGGCCGATCGAAATGATTCCGCTGGCACTTTACGGTTTGGATCATCCGAAGATTCCGGCGCTGCTAATTGATTTTCGCGACAACCTGAATCCCAAGAAGCGCGAAATGTCTCGCCGTTTCTTCACGGACGTTACGAAGAATATTTTTTCGCTTTCCAACTTCGGGAATCTTCCCTATTTTGCCGGCAAGAGCTTTTATGATTTCGTTACCGGCCGCCGCGGCATGGACGTGAATCAACCCACGCGCCTGCGCAGTTACTCGGAATTGAAGCTGCTGCTCTCGTTCAATTCATCTCTCGAACCAAAGCTGCGCGACGAGATCGAGCAGCGTATTCAGACCGTTTCGCTCAACCCGCTAAACAACAATAACGTTTCCGAGGTGCAACTCGCGCGACAGCAGTACGACGCCCTCATCGACTTTGCGCGGCGGCCAGACGGCCTATCCGCGAAGATCGAACGCGATCGCCGTGCGGAGATGGCAACGCTCGAGCATGGCCGCACGGCGCGCTTCTTTTTCAATCTTGGTAACGTGCTGACTTTTGGCCGTTATGTCCATCGCGAAGAAGCCACTCCGGAGTTATACCGACGTCTCGAAAACGCGCGTCGCGTCGAACGACACACGCAGTTCCTGGCCGAGGTTGCGCGATCTTCGCCGCAGGCGGAGGTCGCCTGGGACGTCGATATGGTCAAGCGCTCGTTGAAATTCCTGGCGGAGCAAGGAACAGAGGCAAAGGCTTCCACGGCAAAAGCGGTCGGCGCAGTTTTCCAAAAGACTAATGATGAAGAAACGCGACGTCTCTGTCTCGACGCGCTCTCGAAAATCAACGATAAGACTGCGCGCGCCGAGCTGCTGCGCGCTTATCAACGACAAGCCACGGAGTCGGAACTGAAAAAGGAGATTGCCGAACGCCTGCGCAAAGCCGTGGCTGCCGACGCTAGCATCAAACCCAAAGAAGCCAGCGCGTTGTTGAATCAGATCGGATCTCCGTAATTGCGAATTTGGAGTGCGCCGGCTCGACGGCGCTTTTCATCGGCCGCGTAGCGGCGAAATGTTTATAGCTGATGGGTCTTAATAGTTTTTGTCCTCGAGCGAAGCGAAGTGCGACGCATCTCGTTTCGCTCGAATTCGTTATGAGGAGAGCCGCGCGGCGCTATAGGCATTCGGCGGGTACGGCACTTCACGACGCTTTGCGCCGGACTGCGGCGGGCATCGCGGCTCTCGCTTTCGTATCAATCCTTGGCCTAACTCTGGCCTCAGCTCAAACGAAACGCGTCGTCATCCTCAGAGTTGACGGCTTGCCGTACGAGATGATCGATCGCTTCGCGCGTGAGCGCGATCCGGTTACCGGCAAGAGTCGGCTTCCCTGGTTCGACCATGTCTTCTACAACAACGGCACGCGCATCACGAACTTCTACGTGCGCGGCATGAGCTTGTCGGCGCCTTCGTGGTCTTTGATCGACACGGGCCAGCATCTGCAAATCAAAGGCAACGTCGAATTCGATCGAGACATTCTGCACACGTACGACTATCTGAACTTTCTGCCTTTTCTCGTTAAGCAGGCGACGCGCGG
Source organism: Acidobacteriota bacterium (assembly GCA_021323895.1). GTDB lineage: Bacteria > Acidobacteriota > Blastocatellia > Pyrinomonadales > Pyrinomonadaceae > UBA11740. The sequence continues at coordinate 20,235 of JAJPKD010000145.1, forward strand.
CAACGTCGATATGCCGGGCACCGAAGTTCTCGACA
>JAJPKD010000146.1 GCA_021323895.1 Acidobacteriota bacterium
GGAAAGAATCGTGAGCGGGTGAATAAAGCTCTCGTACAGAATTCCCAGCACGAGATAAATTACAAGCACCGCGACGAGCAGCAGTAAAGTTAGGTTCTGTAACGACGATTGAAAGACCTGGGCCGATCCCTGGAACGTCGTAGTGATCGTGGCGGGCAAATTTTGTCGCGCGACTTGTTGAATTGCCGCGGTCGCCTGGCTCAACGAAACGCCCGGCTTCGTGTTGAATGAGATTGTCGTGGCGGGCATCTCGCCAAAGTGATTCACTTGAGCCGGGCCGACGCTCTTCGCAAAGCTGGCGACCGCGCTCAACGGCACCAACTTTCCGTTTGACGAATGGATGTAGAGCCGGCCCAACGCGGTCGGATCGCTTTGGAATTCGGGCTTCGCTTCCAGAATCACTTGATATTCATTGGTCGGCATGTAAATCGTCGAGACCTGTCGCGACCCAAACGCGTCGCCCAGCGCGGTTTGAATCTGCGCGATAGTGACGTTGTGCGCCGCGGCTTGCTTGCGATCGATCTGGACATTCATCTGCGGTGTATTGACTTGCAGGTTGCTGTTCACGTCCTGAAGAATCGGCATCTCGCGCATCTTCCTCTCGAGGATCGGTGCGTTATCGATCAACTCGGCGTTCGTCGAAGCCTGCATCGTTACTTGATAATTGCTGCGGCCAAAGCCGCCGCCAATATTCAGGCTCGGCGGATTTTGCAGTGTCACGCGCAGCCCCGGCTCGTGTGAAACTTTGGGACGCAACTCATCAACTACATCATCGGCACTGACACGTTGATTCAGAGGCTTCAGGCCGATGAAGATCGTGCCGCTGTTGCCGCCGCTATTGCGTCCACCCGCGCCGACCGATGACGCGTATGACTGCACGTTTGGATCGCTCTTGATGATGTCAGCGATTCGGTTCTGGTGCTTGATCATGTCGTCCAGCGAAATGCCTTGCGCGCCTTCGGTGTTGCCGAACAACAGCCCCGTGTCGCCGCTGGGAATGAAGCCTTTCGGGACAAGGCCGAAAAGATAAAACGTGAAGACCGCGAGAATCAGGCTAATCGAGATCGTGTAAAGCGGATGCAGCAGAACTTTGCGCAACGTCCACTCATAGAATTGCAGCACGCGGTTGTAGATACCTTCGGTGAATCCCCACCAACCACGGCGCGGCGCATGGGCCGCGTCTTCGTGCAGAGCACTGGCGCGAATCGCTGACGCTTTGAGGAGCCGGCTCGCGAGCATCGGCGTCAGCGTTAGAGACACCAAGCCGGAAACCAAAATTGCCACGCTGATCGTGATCGCAAATTCGCGAAACAGCCGACCGAGAATTCCGCCCATGAACAAGACCGGAATGAAGACGGCCACCAGCGACACCGTCATCGACACAATCGTGAAACCGATTTCGCGCGACCCACTGAGCGCAGCTTGCATCACGTCCTCGCCCAGCTCGATCCGGCGCACGATGTTTTCCAGCATGACCACGGCGTCATCGACCACGAAGCCAACCGATAGCGTGAGCGCCATCAGCGACAAGTTGTCGAGGCTGAAATTCAACAGGTACATCGCGGCGAAGGTGCCGACGATCGAAGTGGGCAACGCCAACGTCGGAATGATCGTGGCGCGCACGTTGCGCAGGAACAGGAAGATCACCATCACGACCAGGGCCATGGCCAGCAGCAGCGAAAATTGCACGTCATCGACTGATTGCCGGATCGAGATGGATCGATCGTTCAGGATGTCCAGGTTTACCGAAGCCGGAAGTTGCTGCTTGAACTGCGGAATCAGCGCCTTGATGGCATCGACGACCGCGACGGTGTTGGTGCCGGGCTGGCGCTGCACAGCCATCGTTACGCTGCGGCGGCCGTTGAACCAGCTCGCGGCTTTGTTGTTCTCGACGCTGTCGAAAACATTTGCCACCTCTTCGAGACGAACCGGCGCGCCATTACGATAAGCGACAATCAGTTTGCGAAATTGCGAGGCGTTATCGAGCTGCACATTCGTCTGCACCGTGAGATTGGAAAATTTTCCGTGGAGCGTGCCTGTCGGCGTGTTTGGATTCGCGTTGCGAATGGCAGTGTCGATGTCGTCAACGCCGATGCCGCGCACGGCCAGCGCATTCGGATCCATCTGCGCGCGCACGGCGTACTTCATCGCGCCGTAAACCTGCACCTGCGATACGCCTTCGACCATCGAGATGCGCTGCGCAATCAACGTCTCGGCGTACTCGTCAATGTCCGGCAGAGACAAGACGTCGGAACTCAGCGCGAAAAAAAGAATCGGACTGTCCGATGGATTCGACTTGCGCAAGCTCGGCGGATTCGGCATGCCCGGCGGCAGTTGCGGCAGCGCGGCGGAGATCGCCGTCTGCACGTCCTGTGCGGCGGCGTCAATATTCCGACTGAGATTGAATTGCAGCGTGATCGAAGTCGAGCCTTGCGAGTTAGATGAATTGATTGAATCGATGCCGGCGATGCCTGAGAACTGTCGCTCGAGCGGCGTCGCGACCGACGCGGCCATCGTCTCGGGATTGGCACCGGGCAAACCGGCGTTAACGTTTATTGTCGGATAATCGACTGTCGGCAGATCGCTGACGGGAAGCGCGGAGTAACCAATCAAGCCAAACAAAACAAAACCGACCATCACCAGAATCGTCGTGATCGGACGATTGATGAATAGTTCGGAAATGCCGCGGCGATGATTGGATTTCTTTTTAGCCATCCGGCATGCCTTGCGTCGCGCTACGCCACCACCGGTTCGCGACCTCGCCTGCGTCGCGCCACCCATTCCTGCATCCGTTCGAAATACAGATAGACCACCGGCGTCAGATACAGCGTGACGACTTGCGAAACCATCAAGCCGCCAACAACCGCCAAGCCGAGCCCGCGCCGTGACGCCGCGCCCGCGCCCCAACCCAAAGCAATCGGCAGCGTGCCCATCAACGCGGCCATTGTCGTCATCATGATGGGACGAAAGCGGATCAGACACGCCTGAAAGATCGCTTCTTCGGGTGGCTTCCCTTCCTCACGCTGAGAGGTCAGCGCAAAATCGATCATCATGATCGCGTTCTTCTCAACAATGCCGATCAGCATGATCAATCCGACAAACGCGTAAACATCGAGTTCTCGGCCGAACACCAGCAACGTCAGCAACGCGCCCAAACCCGCCGACGGCAAACCGGAAAGAATCGTGAACGGATGGATGAAACTCTCGTAGAGAATTCCCAGCACAAGATAAATTACGAGCACCGCCACCAACACAAGCAGTGTCAGGTTCTGCAAAGATGATTGAAAGATTTGCGCTGTGCCTTGAAAGCTTGTCGTGATCGTCCCGGGCAGAGTCTTCTTCGCCAGCGCTTGCACTTCATCAGTCGCCGCGCTCAACGAAACACCCTTGCGCAAGTTGAACGAGATCGTTGCCGATGGCAGCTGACTCAAATGGTTGACGAGCAACGGACCGACGCCGCGCGAGAATGTCGCGACGGTACTCAGGGGAATCAGGCGGCCCGTCGTTGTTTGCCCGGGCGCGGTTAGTCCCACAGGCTGCTGCGCCGAACTGATAATCGTTTGCGATGGCTGGGCCAGAGCGCCCTGCACCTGGTTTACCTGACTCGCCGTCGAGGGGCCGGCGGTGGAGTGAATGTAGAGATGGCCCAACGCCGATGGGTCCTGCTGAAACTCAGGCTTGACTTCCAAAATCACCTGATACTCGTTCGAAGTCGCATAGATCGTCGAGATTTGCCGCGTGCCATAAGCGTCGTTGAGCGCGTCTTCGATCTGCTGCGCAGTCACTCCCACGGCGGAGGCTTTGTCGCGATCAATGTCCACGTTGAGCTGCGGATTACGAATCTGAATGTCGCTCGTCACGTCGAGAAGTTCGGGCAACGCAGTCATCTTCTGGAGCAACGCATTCGCGCTCGCGTATAACTCGTCTCGATCCGGGCCCTGCAAAGTCAATTGATATGGACTCTTCGTGACTTGTCCGCCGACTTGGACCAGCGGCGGGTTTTGCAGGTAAATGCGCATGCCGGGAACTTGCGAAAGTTTCGGGCGCATGTCCTCGATGATCGCTTCGACGTCTTTCTTCCGCTGATTGACGGGCTTCAACAGAATCAGGATGTTGCCGGTGTTACTCGCGGCACTGATGTCGCTCAGGCCCACAGTTGAGAGCACGCCGACCACGTTCGGGTCTGTGCGAATGAGATCAACGATCTGCTCCTGATGCCGCGACATCTCGTTGAATGAAATTCCTTCTGCGGCTTCCGTATAGCCGACGATTTGCGCGGTGTCGTCATTCGGGATGAAGCCTTTCGGGATGATGTAGAACAGCGCAATCGTGATCAGGAATAGCACCCCGCAGATCAATAGCGTCAATGCGCGATGATCCATCGCCGTCTGCAACGTCCATCGATAGCCGCCCAGCAACCAATCGTAAGCGCGTTCCGTAGCCTGATAGAGCTTGCCGTGTTCCAGCTCGTGACCATGTGAGTGCGGCTCTGTAGGACGTCCTTCGGACTCATCGAGGTGACTGCGATGTTTGAAAGCCTTCAGCAAGCGGCTGCACAGCATCGGGGTCAGGCTGAGCGAAACGAATCCCGAAACGAGAATCGCGACGCTGATGGTGATCGCGAATTCACGGAACAGACGGCCAAGAATTCCGCTCAAGAAAAGAACTGGAATGAACACGGCGACGAGCGAAACCGTCATCGACACGATCGTGAATCCTATTTCGCGCGAACCTTTCAACGCGGCTTCCATCGCGCCTTCGCCCTCTTCCATGCGCCGCACGATGTTCTCGAGCATCACGACCGCGTCATCGACGACGAATCCTACCGACAACGTCAAAGCCATCAGCGACAGATTGTCGAGGCTGAACCCGATCAGATACATGATCGCAAACGTGAAGACGATCGATGTCGGCAACGCCAGTGTCGGGATGAAAGTCGCACGCACATTGCGCAAGAAAAGAAAGATGACGAGGACGACGAGGCCGATCGCGAGCAGCAGCGAGAACTGCACGTCGTTCACTGATTCGCGGATCGATTCAGAACGATCGTATAGAACGTCGAGCTTGATCGAGGCCGGCAATTGTTGCCGGAAGGCAGGCAGCAAATTGCGAATGGCATCGACGACCGCGACCGTGTTCGTGCCGGGCTGCCGTTGGATCGTGAGCGTGACGACCTGTTGTCCGTTGTAGCGTGTTGCGAGCCGGCTGTTCTCGACGCTATCAACCACGTCGCCGAGATCGCGCAGCGTGACCGGCGCGCCGTTGCGATAAGCGACGATCAGTTGGCGATACTCGTCGGCATTTGTCAGTTGTCCGTTCGCCTGAACCGTCAGGTTCTGATGAATGCCGTAGAGCGTGCCTACTGGCAGGTTTGTGTTGCCGCGCTGCAAAGCCGTCGCCACGTCGTCGATGCCGATCCCGCGCGTAGCCAGCGCCGACGGATCGACCTGCACGCGCACCGCGTATTTTTGTTCACCGGTAACGAGAACCTGCGCGACGCCGCTTATCGTCGAAAGCCGTTGGGCCAAAGTCGTGTCCGCATACTCGTTCACCTTCGACAGCGGCAGCGTCGGCGAACTGACCATCAAATAAACGATCGGCTGATCGGCTGGATTGACTTTCTTCAGGGTAGGCTGATTCGGCATGCCCGTCGGCAGTTGCCGTGAGGATTGGGCGATCGCCGTCTGCACATCCTGCGCCGCCGCATCGATGTTGCGGCTGAGATCGAATTGCAGCGTGATTGATGTGTTGCCGAGCGTGCTCGTCGAACTGACGGTGTTCAGGCCGGCAATGGTTGAGAACTGCCGCTCGAGCGTAGTCGCGACCGACGACGCCATCGTCTCGGGGCTCGCGCCCGGAAGTTCAGCCGTTACTTGAATGGTTGGGTAATCGACGTTGGGAAGGTCGCTTACCGGCAGCGCGCGATATCCGATGAAGCCGAACAGCACGATGCCGGCCATGATGAGCGTCGTCGTGATGGGCCGCTGAATGAATAACTCAGACATTGCCTAATGTGTCAGTACCGCGAGCGAGCGGATCAAGTGGATGGACTGCCTGCAAAGAACGTTTTCCGAGACGCCGTATTGATCCGCTCGCTATCGCTCGCGGTACTGACACCTACTGACCTTGTCCTCCGCGTCTGCCGCCGCCTTGTCCTTGCCCACCCTGATCCTGCTGTTGTCCACCACCTTGATTTCCCTGACCGCGCCCCCCTTGCCCCGGCGTCCTGACCTGCCATTTCGCTCCCGGAACCAGACGCAATTGACCATCAGTCACTACTTGCTCACCGGGTTTCAATCCGTCATCGATCATCGTCATCGAGCCCACGGTCGCCCCGTTTTTCACCGTCCGCATCTCCACCGTGCCGTCGGCCTTCGCCACGTACACGAAAGATTTGTCCTGACCGACCTGGACTGCTTGCGACGGCACGACCGTGGCTTGGGTCGCCGTCCCGAGCGTCAAAATCACATTCACAAATTGACCCGGATAGAGACGCCGATCGTCGTTGATGAAGGTCGCTTTCAAACGCACCGTTCCGGTCGCGGGATCGACGGTATTATCAACCAGCGAGAGTCTTCCTTTCACCGGATTGCCTTCGTCGCCGGGGATTTCGCCTTGGACTTCGAGACCTTCTTTGCCAGTGGCCTGCCGAATGCGAACCAGGTCACGCTCAGGGACTGAGAACGTTACGTAAATCGGAGACGAACTCGTAATGGTCACCATCGGCGTCGTGTCGTTCGCGCGCACAAGATTTCCCTGCGTCACGGCAAGGTTTCCCGTCTTGCCGGCGATGGGTGCGCGGATCGTCGTGTAACTCAACTGCACGCGCGCGTTCTCGACGCTGGCCTGCTCAGCTTTCTGTGCAGCTTGCAAATTCGCGACGGCGGATTGATCGGCGCGAACAGTCGCTTCACTAGCGCGCTGCTTCGCGAGATCGTTATCGTATTGCTCGCGCGGTACGACGCCGGACTCGACCAGCTTCAAATCGCGACTGACGATCACGCGATCGTTTGCCAACGTCGCTTCATCGCGCGCGACGATGTCGTTTCCCTGGCGCACGGCTGCCATCGCTTTCAAAAGATTTGCTTCCGCCTGGCTTAGTTGAGCTTGCAGCGGTCGTGGATCGATCGAGAAGAGCAGTGCGCCTTTCTTAACTTCCTGACCGGGGACGAATCCAACACTCTGCAGAATGCCCTCAACTTGCGAGCGAACAGAAATAGTCGTCACCGCTTCGACGTTCCCGATGCTCTTGATTTGAATCGGCACATCCTGTTGCGTGACGGGCGCGATTTCGACAGGAACAGCTTCGCCTGTGCCGCCGCGGCCACCACGCGAATTAGCGCCGGGCGTCGCGGCCCTACCGCCGAGAAAGCGCCACAAGACCACCAACAAAACGATCAAGATGACAATGCTGACGATTTGAATGATGCGCGCGCGCAGGCGATTTGGTTTCTGCACGCTCGCGTCGGCTGGTCGAATTGGTTGCGCACCGGCCGGCGCAGTAGCTGCGGTCTTGGGTGGGGCTGGGAAATCTCTCGAGACTTGTTCTTCCATCACGATCCGTTTTCAGACTTGTCGAAGACAAGGCTGATGGTGCGAAGCCTTAGATTCCTGCGCCGAATTGCTCGGGGGTATTTAATGGTCGCATATGTATCTACGTCGCGGCAAAGATATCGGTTACAGGAAGGTCGTCGCGGTGCCGGCTACCCTGGGCCGTCTTTGCGAGCCAAGAGTGAAATCAGACAGTTGCGTAACTTCTCTTGACTTCATGCGTCTTCCTGATAAGACTGTGCGCGCCGGTGTCGGAAGCCCGAGTGTGAACGAGGGCAGCTTATCCAATCACGATCCAAGGTCATCCGCGTTGCCTTCCCTCCGGGAGGGGTTCTGACACGATCGCACTCACCAATAAACAATGGAGTGAATCATGAAATCCCTGAACCACTTTTCTCGCCGATATGTATCGATGTCCTGCGCGATCGCCTTGATTGCGACTTCACTGGCGCAGGCATTCGCCGAACAGCCGACGACGAAACGCGCGATCACGCACAAGGACTATGACACTTGGCATTCGATCCAGTCGCCGCAGATTTCGCGCGATGGAAAATTTGTCGCGTACGCCTACATGGCCCAAGACGACGACAGCGAAATCGTTGCGCGCAACCTCGCGACCGGACAGGAATGGCGCGCGCCGCGCGGTTATCGTCCGCCGGCGCCGCCTCCGGATGATTCGATTCCCAACTTTGGCGAATTGATCGCAGCCCAGGCGCGGCTCGCGCGGCCTGCCTTCACCGCTGACAACCGGTTCGTCGTTTTCAGTATCGAGCCGACCAAAGCTGAACTGAACAAAGCGAAAAAAGATAAGAAGAAACCGGAGGACATGCCGAAGAACGCGCTCGGCATCATGGATCTTTCGAGCGGCCAGGTTGCGAAGATCGAACGCGTGAAGAATTTTCAGGTGCCGGAAGATGCCGGCGGATTCATTGCTTACCTAATGGAAGCAAAACCGGCTGCTCCTCCCGCGAAAGAAGCGACCCCGAAGGAGAATTCCACGAACCCAGAAGAAGAGTTGCAAGACGAAGATTCGGCGCAAGCGCCGCAAGGTGCGCGACCAGGCCGCGGCTCCAAGAAGGAATACGGCACCGATTTAGTCGTGCGAAACACCACGACTGGAACTGAGCGCACGATTAGCGATGTGCTCGACTACAGTTTGAGCAAAGATGCGAAGACGCTCGCGTACACCGTGGCGTCAAAAAATGAAGAGACGAACGGCGTGTACGTCGTCGATCCGCAAAGCGATGCTGCGCCTCTCGCGCTAATTTCCGGCAAAGGCAAATACCAGAAACTCACCTGGGATGAAGATCAAAAGGAACTTGCCTTCATCAGCGATCGCGACGATCAAGGATCGAAACAAGCGAAGTTCAAGGTCTATCTCTGGCAACGAGGCAGCGCCACGCCAATCGCTGAGCGTTCTGATCGCAATCATGCCGCGCCGCCGACGATTGCTACTGAAATTGTATCCACTGCGTCGCCGGGCTTCCGCAAAGACTTTGTCGTTAGCGACAAGGCGAACTTGAGATTTTCGCTCGATGGCTCGCGCTTGTTCCTCGGCGCTTCGCCGCCGCCGGAAGCCGAGAAGAACGCGGACGAAGATGCTCCAGCGGATGAAAAGGTCCTCGTCGATCTTTGGCATTGGAAGGATGATTACATTCAGCCGATTCAGAAAGTCCGCGCCGAGCAGGAGCGGCAACGTTCTTATCGCGCCGCCTACGATGTGCAGGGCAAGAAGTTTGTGCAACTCGCCGATGAAAAGTTGGAGACGCTCGTTCCGTCAAACGATGGACGTCTCGCCATCGGATCAGACAATCGCGCTTATCGAATTAGCAACGATTACGATCCGGGAATGACGGACTATTACGTCGTTAACGCTGAAGATGGCGCGCGCAAAATGGTGGCGCAGAAACAGCGCTTCAACGTTTCGCTTTCGCCGGGCGGCAAGTACGCGATCTACTTCGACGGCAAGGATTGGAACTCATATTCAGTTGCAACCGGCGCGAAGGTGAATCTGACGAAAAGCCTCGGTGTCAATTTCTTCAATGAAGACAACGACACGCCGGAGTTGCCGAACGCTTACGGCGTCGCCGGCTGGACGAAAGATGATCGCGACGTCCTGATTTACGATCGATTTGATGTTTGGCAGGTTTCGCCGGATGGAAGCGGCGCGAAGAACCTGACGGACGGCGTGGGTCGCCAATCAAAGATTCAGTTTCGGTATGTGCGGCTCGATCCGAAAGAACGTTCAATCGAGCCGGCGAAACCTCTGCTACTCCATGCCGAGAATGAAGAGACGCGCGATTCAGGTTTCTATCGGGATCGCATCGGCGGCGGTTTGCCTGAGAAACTTTTGATTGGCGCAAAGGACTACAACAATCCCACGAAAGCGAAAGACGCCGACGTGCTGATGTTTACCGCGTCACGTTTTGATGAATATCCGGACGTCTGGATCACGGATTCGAATTTCAAAGCGCCGAAGAAGATCAGCAACGGCGATGCGCAGCGCGCGCAATTCACCTGGGGCACTGCCGAGTTGGTAAACTTCAAGAACACCGAAGGTGTCGCATTGAAAGGTCTGTTGCTGAAACCCGACAACTTCGATCCGAAGAAGAAGTACCCAATGATCGTTTACATCTACGAGCGTCTCTCGCAGGGACTTCATCAGTTTCGCGCGCCCGGGCCGGGCACTTCGATTAATCCGACTTACTACGTCAGCAACGGCTACCTGATCTTTATGCCGGACATCGTTTACAAAACCGGCTATCCGGGACGGGATGCTCTGCAATGCGTGCTGCCCGCAGTTCAGTCAGTCGTCGATCGCGGCTTCGTCGATGAAAAGAACATCGGCATTCAAGGGCACAGTTGGGGTGGTTATCAAATTGCCTACATGGTCACGCAAACGAATCGCTTCAAAGCTGCCGAAGCGGGCGCCGCCGTTGTGAACATGACCAGCGCCTACAGCGGCATCCGCTGGGGCACCGGTCTGCCGCGTCAGTTTCAGTACGAACATTCGCAATCACGCATCGGCGGCTCGCTGTGGGAATATCCGCTGCGGTACCTGGAAAACTCGCCGGTGTTTCATGCTGACAAAATTCAGACGCCGCTGCTGCTAATCAACAACGACGAAGACGACGCGGTGCCATGGTACCAAGGCATCGAGTTCTACCTCGCCCTGCGCCGGCTAAACAAAGAGACTTACATGTTTACGTACAACGGCGAGAAGCACGGCCTGCGCAAGCGGATCAATCAGAAGGACTACACGCGCCGCTTGCAGGAATTTTTCGATCACTTTTTGAAAGGCGCGCCCGCGCCCGAGTGGATGGAGAAAGGCATTCCTTATTTGCAGCGGGAGAAGGAAAAGGAAAAGTATCGCGTGGCGGCTGAGCCGTGATACTAGCTCATCAAAAAAGGCGGCCTGCGCGGCCGCCTTTTCTTTCTGCTCGACGAAATCAGAGGAGCCCACCGCTGACCGTCAAGCGATTACTGCACGACAAAGTTGTAAACGACCGTTCCTGCTACCTTCACCGGGACGCCTTCCAAACGAGTTGGGGCAAAGACGGCCTGTCGCGCTGCGTCAACCGATGCCGACTGTAACAAAGGATGACCTGAGACAGCGTGGGCTTCGACCACGTGGCCCGTTTCATCGATCACTATCTCGACGCTGACGCTGCCCGAGGCTTTCGCTTGTCTGGCAATGTCCGGATACTTAGGCACAGGCAAGCTGATCGCTTTTCCGTTCAGCACTCCGCCATTAATCGGTTCGCGTCGGCGCTCGTACATGAAGGTTGGGTTCTCGCGCTTGCGTTCTTCCTTTTCAGTTTTCCAGACACTGCCGTCCGTCGCGTTGACCCACACATGTTGTTCGGTAGGATTCGCTTCGTCACCGGAAAGCACGACGACGTGATAAAGCACCAGACCAGGCTTTGCGGATTCACCTTCACCCGACCAGCGCTCGCCGACCAGACTGCTTTCGATTACCTTGCCGGGACTGGCGCTGGTGGCGATCTGAATCGCCTGGTCCATGGAAATCTTGGCGGCTTTCGCCAGCTCGTTTCGTGATTGCTGCTCGAACACGGCATACCCATCATTGCGCATACGCGCAGTGAAAACGCGGCCTCCACGATCAAACGTAAAGACAGTCTTATCTCGCTCTTCCAAGCGCTGCTTTAGTTCCTGCTCGAGTTTAGCCTTAACGGTTGCGTCGGTCTCGTGTTCGATCCTCTCCTTTAGCTCTTCGTTCTGACGCTCCCACTCTCTCATTTCCTGCGCAGCGCGTTCTTCTTTTTGCCGTCGCTCCTGCTGCATTTCGCGCGAAGGCTCTTGAGAAGTGGGCTCGACGTTGAAATTGATCGCGAAAGCCGCCGCTCCAACGACGGGAACGGCCAGCAGCAACGCAGCCGCGATTGCCAGAAGAATATTTCGACGAAGACTTGATTTGGTTTTATTCAGCAATGACATGACTCTCACCTCCAGAATGTCGGCGTCCGCGATGCCGACGACGATTGTTTGCGCGCGACGATTGAGCGGCACGGCCCAACTAGCCAGACGGACCAGCGAGCGCGCGTATGCTTCGTGATGCAGCAAACGCTCCGCCACCAATTCGTCGCAACGCAACTCTCTGGTTTTAGTTATCTGACGCTTCATCAACGCCGCGGCTGGATGAAACGACAAGGGGAGAAACATCACTTCGTAAATCAGGTTGAGAAGGTAATCACGCCGCGCCACGTGGACCAGCTCGTGACCAATGGCCGCGGTCAAGGCGTTCGCATCGCCATCCGATAATAACTGGTGAGGCAGGATTACCAGCGGCTTCAGGATTCCAACCGTTGCGGGACTCGTGATCGTTTCAGAACCTAGTACTCGGAAGCGCTGTACGCCAAACGCCGCCCGACAGCGATCGATAATCGCCCGCAACTCGTCACCGATTTCAATTGAGGAAGCGCTGCCGCGAATTGCCCGCGTTTTCATCCAGGCCTTGAGCAGCCCCGCGCTGCGATATGCGAACAACACGAAGAAGCTGATCGCAATTCCGATCGCCGTTCGCTGACCCACGCTTACGTTTGGAACAAACGCTTGGGTCTTCGCTGGCAAATCGATCGAGGCAACATTCGCTGGAACGTTGATTACTGCTTCGCTTACTTTCACTGGCGGAGTCGCAACTGGAGCGGACACACCTTTCATCGAAAAGACGGCCGAAACCATGGGCAAAGCCAGCGACATCACCAATGCTGAGACCCACAGCAGGTGGCGAAACCGCGTCACAGATTTGAGCAAATAATTTCCGACCGAGGCGCCCAGCGCAATTGCGGTCACTTGCCAAATCGCATTCAGCAAAAAGTTGAGAAGGAATTGAGTTGCGACTCTCATTTCTTGCCCTCCTCTTCTAGCAGTCTTTGCAATCGTGCCAGCTTTTTCGGCGTGAGCTGTTTGGTTTCGACCAGACTCATCACTAGACTCTCAGCCGATCCTCCAAACAAACGATCGACGATGTCGGTGATGTGCTGCCTGGTGACGTGGCTGCGGCTCACGACCGGCGTGTAAACGTACGCGCGATCCTTCAGCGACCGTTTTACTTTGCCCTTCTTGTGCAGGATGTTGAGCATCGTCTGCACCGTGGTGTAAGCCAGCTCTCGCTCGAGATGTTGCTGGACGCTTTGCACGTTGCCGGGCCCGATTTCCCACAGCACATGCATGATTTCCAGTTCCAGTGGCGTCAGGTTTTCAGCTTTCTTTCTCGCCATGGCGGCTCGTTGCTCCTAAGAATTTAGGACTTATACGCCTAACTGGGCGAGCCTGTCAACTAATTTTTTAGGAGACCGATTACGCCGAACTATTGGGATTGTTTTCGCTGGACAAGAACCTGAAACGAGGCGGCCATCCCGTCTGGCATGATTAGCTCGCGCGCGGCCGCATTGAAGTTGAAAAGTTCGACTTGATCGGAGAGGGATGCCGCCAGGGCTTGCATTGCCTCAACCGCGCCATGCGTCAACAGGAATTGATCGAGGCGTTGCAGAGTGAACGTCTCGAATCCCTCTCGTTGCCCGGCTTCGGTCATCTGTGTCCAATCGATGGTTGTCGTCAGATCGTATTCGCCCGGACTTGATAAAGCGTCGTCGCCAAGTCGATGGCGATGAAAAGTTCGGAGCGTTCCCGAGAAGCGATGGGGATCGTTCAGCAGATCGTTTCGTGTGGCTCCATAATCGACGGTGATCAGATAACCGCTGTTGAGGAGCAAACCCGCCTGGCGCACGAACTCTTCCGCGCCCAGATTGATTTCGAAGATTTGGCCTTCGGCGAGACGCAGTTGAATTCGATCGCAATATTCGACAACGCGAGCACCTGGTTCGTTTTCGACCCAAACGAATTCATCCGAACCGTTGAGGCCAACACAGAGTTCTTTTAGTTCCCCGCCGCGGCCAGTCACCCGATGAACAGGAAACGCGTCGATAAGTTCGTTTGAGAAAACTATGTCCGTGTCAGAAGCCCGACCCATGGCGTGGACTTTAGTCTGCGAGGCGGGGTTAGCAGCCAGCGGTGAACGCAGACTAAAGTCTACGCTACTCATACTGACTCGATCGGAAAATTCAGAGAGCTTTGCAGCCGCAGCTTCGCGCGAACTCGCGCTCGCATCTTCGATCACATAATTCAGAGCTTCGAATACTGCCGGATGATTTTTTCGCAGAGTCGTGAGCACGCCGTGTGCGAACTGACCGGAACCGCCGCCGCATTCCAGAATTGTGAATCGCTGCGGTGATCCGAGATCAGCAAACAAATTCGCGAAATAATTTGCCAACGTCGCCGCAAACAGCGGACTAATCTCGGGAGCGGTTCGATAGTCTCCGGCTCTTCCTTGCCGAATGCGATCAGGACGGCAGTAGTAACCGTCGCGCTCGTCGTACAACGCGGCCTGCATCCAATCACAAAAGGTGATCGGACCTTCGCGCTTGATCCGAGCCCGCAAGCGATCTGCCAAACTGTTGCTGCTTGTTTCGCTCACCGAAGAGATGGTCCGCGCTTTGCGGTCATGCGGGCAAGGATGCCCGCGTTCCGCGTGGGTTCACTCGGGCTTGGGTTCTTTGTCGAGTAGTTTCGTGGTGCTGTCGGTGACGCTCGGCGGCGCCACGATCTCCGCGGTCTGCGGACGTTGACGCCACTGCGATGCGGGATTTGCGGCCGGCGGTGGCAGCGCCGAGACGCGCGCTTGTGGGATGGCGGGCGGCGCAAAAGTCGTTGGCGGAGCGAACTGATACTTCGGCGCACCCTCTTCGAAGATCGCCGCGTAAAGCATCCGCAGTGGCCCGCCGAGAAAACAGATCAACGCCGAGATCGCCGCAAAGAAAGCGAAGACATTTTCCAAGCGAGGTGGTGCAAAACCCGACATAACCCCAAAAATCGGCACAATGATCGCCCCAATCAACATCAGTAGCGTTCCCTGCTTCACTCCCTTGCGCCGCGGCGAGATTGTTTTTTCGCCTTCCGGCGGCTGATACAACGGCAGCATGCCGCCGTGCGCGAGCAGATGCATCACGCCTTCCATCGCAAACCCGCAACGCGAACAGAATCGCATGGAATCAGTCGCCTGCTGTTGGCCGCATCTTGGACAGAACATTCGGAGAGCTTCCCGTTTCTTTTTTCTTCGGCAAACGAACTTGGGTCAACCAAAGTTCGCAGAAAGAGCCGGCTTCTTCGGCAATCGCTTTAAGGTAATCCGTGCGCTCAATTGATGATGCCTTGCGCGCACCAGCGTGTCCAGCAATAACGACGCGAGCTGCATCTCGCCGGTCGGCGTCATGACTTGCTTGAGCAAGTCTCCGTCGTTCTGAAACAGCGCGAACCCGCGGCGGCGCGTGGCTTCAACTTCATCGAAGTATTCGGACAGCTTTTGCGGCGTAGTCAGCGTTTCCGGCAGCGTCCATTCAAACGGATCGTCCCAAAGATTCGCAGTGATGCCGCCAAAAGCTTGCTCGACCACTCGCGCGCTCTTGACGATGTATTCACCGCACGAAAGGGTCGAATCAGATTCGCTCGCTCGTCGGTAAAGTGAATCGCTCGCTAGCTGCTCGATCAATTCATGCCAACTCGTATGAAGCTCGGCAAACTGCTGATCGAACCACTTGATTAGCGCGTCCATTCGAAGCTTGAAACTACGACAACTTCTTCTTGACTGTCTCGCTTACGACTTTGCCATCGGCGTTCTTGCCGGCGAGATTGGCCATCGAAACTTTCATCACCGCTCCCATGTCCTTCATCGAAGTCGCCCCGGTTGACGCGATGGCAGCTGTGACCGCCGCATCGATTTCTTCCTGCGAGGCGGCTTGCGGCAGATACGCTTCGATGACCGCGATCTCCGCCTGCTCCTTCGCCGCCAATTCAGGGCGGCCGCCCTTCTCGTATTGCTCGACTGAATCGCGACGCTGCTTCACCTGCGAACGCAGCAGCTTCTGCACGTCTTCATCAGTCAGCGCGCCGCCGCCTTCTTTTTCTCGATTAGTAATCGCGGCTTTCAACATGCGCAAAGTCGATGTCTTAGCCGCGTCCTTTGCCTTCATCGCGGCGGTCATGTCAGCGATGATTTGATCCTTCAGACTCATGCCGATAACTCTAGCGCATCCGACAAAACTTCGCTAAGATGCACTGCCCAATGAAGAAAAATAAACTTATCCCGACACTCGTCCTAGTGTGTGTCCTGGCCGGTCACGTGGCCGCCCAATGCAAAAAACAGCCGATCGAAAGTCTGGCTAAGGCCGTCGCCGAAGGCTTTGAATCGAAGACCCTCCGAGATCTCGACAAGCAGAAGCCCTACTCCGGAA
>JAJPKD010000309.1 GCA_021323895.1 Acidobacteriota bacterium
CGCTTCGATTCCTGTCAGCGCCGCGCAGCCGTTCGCAAACGCCGCAAGTATCAAAAGTAAATGCAAAGGCTCAGGGTGATAGCCCTCCGCAATTTTGAGGTCGGCGTCGTTCGCGCTGGCAGTCAGATCCGGATGGAGGAAAACTCGGATCAAGCCATAGCCGATCAGAATTAGAAAACTAAAAATGAAGGCGTAGCTCGGAGCGGCGAACAACGCACCCGCTTCGCGTACGCCGCGCAGGTTGGCGACGGTAATAAAGCCAATAAAGAAGAGACAGAGTAAGACTCTATGGTTGTGCAAAGCCGCGAAACGAGTCCCCAATACTGCTGAAGTGATCGCTTCGACACCCGCGGCCACCGACACTGATACGGTGAGCACGTAGTCAACGAGTAGTGAAGCTCCTGCGATCAAACCGGGAATGGTTCCCAGATTGTCTTTGGCCACGATGAAAGCGCCACCGCCCGAAGGATATGCATGAATAGTTTGACGATAGCTAATCGCGACCACGACCAGCAGCAGACTGATGGCAATTGAGATGGGAATGACCTTATTGAAGGCCGTACTTTGACCAGCGAAGTACGCCGCAGCCAGCACGAGCAGAATCTGTTCTGTTGCGTATGCGGTGGATGAAAGAGCGTCCGACGCGAAGATCGCCAGCGCGGTTTTCTTGGTTAGGCGTTCGTGTGTTAAGCGCGCTGTTCTGATCGGGCTGCCAACCAGCAGACGCTTTAATGAGGTCATCTTTCGTTAGTTGCGCACACCGCCGTTATGCAAAAGCGCAAAAATGCCACAGTCTGCAGTTCACCAGGGAAAGCAACTGTGGCGTAATCTCACCGGAAGGCGGTTCGCGGCTTCATTGTACCTCAGAAAAATTAGTGAGGGCTAATTCAACGGAAACACTTCGCTGCTCTTTGGGCGAATATCTATAGGCCGCATCAGCAAAATGTTCAAGGGTAACGGCAAAAAGGAGAATTTCTCACCGGTTTCGTAACCCCGAAGGCTGATTGGTTGCAAGGAAATCTTTCTGTATGACTTCAGAGGCGTTGAAGAACGAAGTCTGGCCGTTCCGCGGCGCCTGTCCGTAAGCTAATTTCCATCGCGGTAAACTTGACGAAAAAGTAAGGAATGCTATAATCAGGCCGAAATCGGAACAAAACTTGCGAAATGAAGATTTCCGCCCACGAAGAATATGGTTTGCGATGCCTGGTTCAATTGGCCCGGGCGGAAGTGGACGGCGAGTCTTTGACGCTTAACCAAATTGCCGATCGCGAAGGGTTGTCGGCGGCGAACGCCGGCAAGTTGATGTGGATTTTGGCGAAGGCTGGCCTGGTCCAATCGCAGCGCGGCGCGAATGGAGGGTACACGCTCGCGCGCCCCGCGGCTGATATTCGGTTGAATGAAGTCATCAGGATCCTGGATGAGGACACGGTCGATCGATTCTGCAAGACGCACACGGGTGTGCTGGATGCGTGCATTCACACGAGCGACTGCGGCATTCGCCCGGTGATCGTCGGCCTGCACGAGATTGTGCAGAACGCTCTGTCGGAAATTACTCTGGCTGAGTTGATCGGCTCGGAAGAGAAAGTTGAAGCGCGTGTTCATCAAATTCAAAAGCTGCAAACGCCATTGAGATCCATACGCACCGCAAACTGAGGAACTATGAGCACTGCTGAAATACTCGCAAACAGAGAATACAAATACGGCTGGGTGACGGACATCGAGTCAGAGACGATCCCGCGCGGTTTGAGCGAAGACACCGTGCGTCTCATCTCGGCGAAAAAGAATGAGCCGGAATGGATGCTCGACTTTCGTCTTAAAGCTTACCGTCACTGGCTCACAATGGAAGAGCCGCGCCGCTGGCCCAACATCAGTTTTCCCGAAGTTGATTACCAGGACATGATCTATTACAGCGCGCCGAAGCAGAAGGCGAAGAAGGCCAGCCTAGACGAAGTCGATCCAGAGCTGCTGCGTACCTTCGAAAAGCTTGGCATCCCTTTGTCTGAGCAGAAACAGCTGGCGGGCGTTGCCGTTGATGCGGTTTTCGATTCCGTTTCGGTGGCAACGACTTACAAAGAAAAACTGAAAAAGCACGGCGTGATCTTCTGTTCGTTCAGCGAGGCTGTGAAAGAGCATCCCGAGACCGTTAAGAAATATCTCGGCTCAGTCGTGCCGACGAATGACAACTTTTACGCGGCTTTGAACAGCGCAGTTTTCTCGGACGGAAGTTTCTGCTTTATTCCCAAAGGCGTGCGTTGCCAGATGGAGCTTTCGACGTACTTTCGCATCAACAATTCCGAGTCAGGACAATTCGAACGTACGCTGATTGTTGCCGAAGAAGGCGCTTACGTTTCGTATCTCGAAGGCTGTACCGCGCCGCAGTTCGATAAGAATCAGTTGCACGCCGCCGTGGTCGAACTGATCGCGCTCGACAACGCCGAGATCAAGTACTCGACGGTTCAGAATTGGTACGCCGGCGATGAAACAGGCAAAGGCGGCATTTACAACTTTGTGACGAAGCGCGGCGCTTGTCGCGGAAAAAACTCGAAGATTTCCTGGACGCAGGTTGAGACGGGCTCGGCGATCACGTGGAAGTATCCATCGTGCATCTTGCAAGGCGACAACTCGATCGGCGAATTCTATTCGGTCGCGCTAACAAATCACGCGCAGCAAGCCGACACCGGCACCAAGATGATTCATCTGGGCAAGAACACGCGTTCGACGATCATCTCTAAAGGAATTTCCGCCGGCCGCGCCAACAACAGCTATCGCGGCCTGGTGAAGGTGATGCCAAAGGCCGAGAACGCGCGCAACTACACGCAGTGCGATTCGATGCTGATTGGATCGAACGCCGGGGCGAACACTTTTCCGTACATCGAAGTGATGAACAACTCTTCGCAGGTTGAGCACGAAGCGTCAACTTCGCGCATCAGCGAAGAGCAACTTTTCTATTTAATGCAGCGCGGCATCTCGCAGGAAGATGCGGTGAGCTTGATCATCAATGGTTTTTGTAAGGACGTATTCCTGCAACTCCCGATGGAGTTTGCCGTGGAAGCGACGCGCCTGCTAGGTCTGAAGTTGGAAGGGGCGGTTGGTTGAATTTTTCTCGGTGTCTCGGTGAATGCTCCGTGACTCTGTGGTGAGAATCTCGACCAAACAATCACCACAGAGACACAGAGGTTTGCACAGAGTCACAGAGAGTTTCTTAGGAGAGCTACTTGTTAGAAATTCGAAACTTATACGCATCGGTTGATGGCAATGAGATTCTTAAAGGCATCAACCTGACAGTTAACAAAGGTGAGGTTCACGCCATCATGGGCCCGAACGGTTCGGGCAAATCTACCCTGGCCAAAGTTCTCGCGGGCCATCCGTCTTATGAAGTCACGGCGGGTGAAGTCCTCCTCGACGGCAAGAATCTTTTGGAATGGACGCCGGATGAACGCGCGCGCGAAGGCGTCTTCATGGCGTTTCAATATCCGATCGAAGTGCCCGGGGTTTCGAATGCGCAGTTTCTGCGCCTGGCTTACAACGAGAAGCAAAAACATCTTGGCCAGGAAGAATTGGATCCGCTGGAGTTCAAAGACCTGCTGAAAGAGAAAGCGAAAATCGTTGAGATGGACGCGAGTTTTATGACGCGTTCAGTCAACGAAGGCTTTTCCGGAGGCGAGAAGAAACGCAACGAGATTTTGCAGATGGCAGTGCTCGATCCGAAGCTCGCGGTGCTGGATGAGACTGATTCTGGCTTGGACATCGACGCGTTGCGCATCGTCGCGGAAGGCGTCAACAAGCTTCACGATCCGGAGAAGGCAGTGATTCTGGTGACGCACTATCAGCGTCTGCTCAATTACATCGTGCCTGATTTCGTGCACGTGCTCTCCGCGGGCCGCATCGTCAAAGAAGGCGGCAAGGAATTGGCGCTCGAACTGGAAGAAAAGGGTTACGACTGGATAAAGAATGGCAACGGCAAGTCCGCCACAGGAATTTCGAAATAGCATGTCAGCGCAATTGATCAAAGATACCAGCGGGTACGCCGCCGCATTCCGTTCCACATTGAATCTTCAGAAAGACGAGCCGGCCTGGCTGCGCCGTGCGCGCGAAGATGCGTTTGCTCAATTCGAGCGGATCGGATTTCCGACGGTTCACGATGAAGATTGGAAGTACACGAACGTCGCGCCGATTGCGAAGATTGAATTCACGCCCGCGAGCCTGGCGACTGTTTTCACGGATTCGGTTATCAAAGCTGAACCGGGCCGCTTAATCTTCGTTAACGGAATTTTTCAACCGGCGCTGTCGTCACTCGACAGTTTACCCGAAGGGCTACAGGTTGTTGATCTCGCCGAATCCGCAGCTCCCGGACAATACGAGTCTGCAGTGCGCGCGCACTTTGATCGTTTTGGAAACGCGCAAGCCAACGGTTTCGGCGCGCTGAACACGGCGCTTTTTTCCCGGGGCATTTTGCTTTCACTCTCAAAGCAGGCCTCGATCAAGACACCAATCGAATTGCAATTCGTCTCAGTTTCAACCAATGGCCATCCGCCCGCGTCTTTCCCGCGAGTTCTGGTGGTCGCCGCAGAAAACAGCGAAGCGACAATTGTCGATAATTATTCCGGCGCCGGTTCGGGAACGTACTTCACGAATGCCATTGTTGATTTCGTCCTCGCCGATGGCGCGCGCGTGCAGCATTTCAAGGTCCAGCGCGAAAGCACGAACGCTTTTCATATCGCGGAGACCCGAGCGGAGCTTGGACCGAACGCGAAATATGATTCGACGGCGATCAATCTCGGCGCGGCGCTCTCGCGACACGCGATCGATGTGACGATGGATCATGAAGGGGCGGAATGCGCTGTCGACGGGCTCTACATGGTCGATGGTGATCAGCACGCGGACACACATTCGATCATTGACCATCGGCAACCGCATTGCACCAGCCATCAGCTTTACAAAGGGATTCTCGACGGCAAATCGCGCGCGGTCTTCAACGGCAAAGTTTTCGTGCGTCACGGCGCGCAACAGACTGTCGCGCAACAGACGAATAAGAACCTGCTGCTGTCCAACAATGCGCGCGTGGACACGAAGCCGCAGCTTGAGATTTTTGCCGATGATGTGAAGTGCGCGCACGGCGCGGCAATCGGTCAGCTCGAAGAAGACGAACTTTTTTATCTCGAGAGCCGGGGTATCAATCCGGCGCTCGCTCGGAACATGTTGACGTACGGTTTTGCTGAAGAAGTCATCGAGAAGATCAAGATTGATTCGATTAAGCGCGAGCTGGATGAGGCTGTGCTGAATCGCCTTCACACTGAATTACAAATTGAAGTATAGATGGCCACCGTCGAAGAACTAATCCCAATCAAGCCAAAGCCCGCGCCAGGATGGGATGTCGAGCGCATTCGCAAAGACTTTCCGGTTCTGCGCCAAACCGTCAATGGCAAGCCTCTCGTCTATTTGGATAACGCGGCGTCCTCCCAGGTGCCGATGATGGTGATTGAGCGGGGCGCGCAATACATCGAACAGGAACATTCGAACATTCATCGCGGCGTTCATTACCTGAGCATGAAGGCCACAACCGCCTACGAAGGCGCGCGCGAAAAAGTGAAGCGCTTCATTAACGCGCGCGATGTGAAGGAATGCATTTTCGTGCGCGGCGCGACCGAGGGCATCAACCTCGTCATGCACGGCTACGGTCGCAAATTCATCGGCGCGGGTGACGAGATCGTCATTTCCGAAATGGAGCATCATGCGAACATCGTTCCGTGGCAGATGCTCTGCGAAGAAAAAGGTGCAAAGCTGCGCGTGATTCCCATGAATGACGCGGGCGAGCTTCTGTTGGATGAATACGACGCTCTGCTCAACGACAGAACCAAACTGGTCGCGGTCGCGCATGTTTCCAACGAGCTGGGCACGGTCAATCCGATCAAAGAAATGATCGAGCGCGCGCACAAGTACGGAGTCCCGGTTTTGATCGACGGCGCGCAGATGGCGCCTCACGGTAAGGTTGACGTGCAGGATCTCGACTGCGATTTCTACGCGTTCTCAGGCCACAAGATGTTCGCCCCGACCGGCAGTGGCGTGGTCTATGGCAAGGCACGCCTGCTCGAGCAGATGAATCCGTTTCAGGGCGGCGGCGATATGATCAAGAGCGTCACGTTCGAAAAGACGACCTATGCCGACCTGCCGAACAAGTTCGAAGCGGGCACCCCGGCGATCGCGTCGCAGATTGGGCTGGGTGCAGCGATTGACTACCTGAATATCATTGGGCGGGAAAAGGCGGCGGCTTACGAACACGAATTATTGAGTTACGCGACCGAACGTCTCTCGGCGATCGAAGGAGTGCGGATTATCGGCACCGCGAAAGAAAAGCTGAGCGTGCTTTCGTTCACGATCGAGAACGTTCATCCGCACGACATTGGCACGATTCTCGATCAGCAGGGCATCGCCGTGCGGGCTGGGCATCATTGCGCGCAGCCCGTCATGCAACACTTCAAGATTCCTGCCACCGCGCGCGCATCGTTTGCGTTCTACAACACGAAACAGGAAGTCGATGTGTTGGCAAGCGCGATTGAAAAAGTCATCGAGGTGTTTTCGTAGGATGTCTGGAAGAGTGCTTGGGCTGATGTTGGCGGTTGCGGCCATGCCTCTCAATTCAGCTTTCGGGACTGTTCGAGCACAGACTTCTTCCGCTCCGATCACCCGAGCAAGCGCTCTCAAGAATGTTCGCGTATTGTCGATTCCCGGTTGGGTCGAGGCGCTCTCTGAAGAAAACAATTTTCGAGTCCTTTTCCCGGGCGCGCCTCAAATCGATGATGAGGTGGCTTCGGTAAAGGGGTTCAAGCTGTCGAACTCAGCCGGGAAATGGACCGCGTCGTGTGCTCACCTGGGACAACCGGTTGGAAATGACGAAGCATCTTTGCGGAAACTCTATCAGCAGAGCATGGACGCGATGACGCATGGCAAAACATATCTGCTGGCGAGCGGTGATGTGTTTCTGAATGGCAGGCTGGGCGTGGAATTTAGAATTCGGGGACTGAGTCGAATCAGCTATACGAGGGCTTTCGTGTTCGGCCGCAGGCTGTACACGATCTCCGTGACTCGAAAGGATCCGGCCCGGGCGCCGCATGAAAATCAGACGGACGTGCAGCAGTTTTTTGATTCATTTATCTATTGGGACTGATTAGATCCGATGTCTGAACTAAGCGAGCTTTATCAACAAGTCATTCTCGATCACAACAAGAAGCCGCGCAATTTTCATAAACTGGAAAATGCGAATCGAATGGCGGAAGGCTACAACCCGCTGTGCGGCGATCACTTGAATGTCTATCTCCAGGTCGAAGACGATCAGGTTAGAGACGTGAGCTTTGAAGGCTCGGGGTGCGCGATCTCGAAAGCTTCGGCCAGCATGATGACGCAGGCGGTGAAAGGGAAGAGTAAGCAGGAAGCCGAGCAGCTATTCAACGAATTTCACCGCATGGCTACTGGTGAACTCGACGAAGAGTCCGAGCCGAATCAGCTTGGCAAGTTGACGATCTTCGCGGGCGTGCGCGACTTTCCGGCACGCGTGAAGTGCGCGACGCTTTCATGGCACACGATGCACGCTGCGCTGAACGATCAGGACAAAGTATCGACTGAATAGTAGTCCCCAAAAGCAAAAGAAAAGGGCGTAGAAGCAAAGACTTCTACGCCCTTATGCTTTTGAAGCTAAGTGAGGTTTAGTTTAATGACAGGTCGAATTCACGGTGTAATGCGGCCCCGAATCCACCGCATTCCCGCCGCTGTTCTTCGGCACGATCACCTTACCGGTGGCGATCGTGGTATTACCCGCCGCATCCCGAACCAGGAAAGTGATGGTGTAAACACGGCCATCGCCGCTGCCATCCCGCTCAGCGCGTAACTGCACCGACTTACAGTCTGAGGCGATAACAACGTCGTTCAGAGTATTGCCATCGCCGTTGCCGTTCTCGATCTCATCGCTGGTTGCCTGAGTAATCACCACGCTGTTCAGAGTCACATTCGGATCAAAGTTGTCGCTGGCGCTCGCCACCAGATCGCTAACATTGATTGTGTGGTAAGTATGATTCGCCGGCCACAACGAGATCGAATTATTAGTGAGCGTAATTGTCGGGCCGACTGTGTCGTTGACGGTTATCGAGACAGTGGCGGCAGAGCTCGTCAGAGTTGGTGACGAACCATCGCCTGTATCGGTCACGGTGAACTGGAAGCTGTCCGGTCCACTGTAGTTGAACGCCGGGGTGTAAGTTCGGTTTGCTCCCGTTCCGGACAACAAACCGTGGCTTGGACCTGAAGTGACCGTGAACGTCAAACTTCCCGGGGGTGTTTCCACGTCGCTACCAGTCAAAGTGATCGCGACCGGTATGTTGGAGTTGGTGTTCGCCGATTGGCTATTCGCGGTCGGGGCGTCGTTAACCGGATTGACCGTTACGTTCGCAACGCCGTTAGCCTGGCCTCCGTGTCCGTCAGAAACGACATACGCGAAAGAGTCAGACCCGTTGTAGTTTGGCACCGGCGAATAAACTGCCTTGCCGCTCACGATTGAAACCGAGCCGTGAGAGGCGGTGCCGACGCTGGCTAGCGAAAGCGAATCGCCATCAACATCAGTGTCGTTGGCCACGACATCGATTGTGACAGAGTTATCTTCATTGGTGCTGGCTGAATCACTTACAGCCACAGGGTTGTCGTTGACGGCATTTATGGTCACGTTGACGGTCGCAGTCGCGGTGCCACCATGACCGTCGCTGACTGTGTAGGTGAAAGAATCGTTGCCGTTGAAATTCGAAGCCGGTGAATAGCTCGCGTTCGTGCCGTTGTTCGTGACGACGCCGTGCGCGCCTTGTGTCACGCCGCTGACAGTCAGTGAATCGCCGTCAACATCTGAGTCATTGCCGAGAACGCTGATGGTGATCGGCGTGTCTTCGTCGGTGGTCGCGGCGTCGTCAACCGCAGTAGGATTGTCGTTAACCGCTTCAACATCGACATTCACGGTTGCCGTTGTGCACTTCCAGTCCGGCGAACCATTTGTCGTGCCGTTATCGCAAACTGTGTACGTGAATGACGCCGAGCCATTGTAATTCGCATCCGGCGAGTAAGTAATCGAACCGCTTGCCAGGCCAACTGTGCCGTGCGTATTCGTAGTCGCGTTCACGGCTGTGACGTTGAGGGTCTGACCTGATTCGTTTGACGGGCCGGTGCTGTCATTCGCAATCAGGTCGGCGGCCGAGAACGTTAACGGCGTGTCCTCCTGCGTGTTCTTGATGTCGTCCACGGCACTTGGCGAATCGTTGACTTCGCTGACGCCGATGTTGACGGTTGATGTATTTGAGTGAACTGAGCCGTCGTTGGCGCGGAACGTGAAGCTATCCGAACCATTGAAGTCAGCACTCGGTGTGTAAGTAACATTTGCGGTGCAAGTGCCAGCCGAGCATGAGACCGACCCGATCGAACCAAGCGATCCCGAAGTGGGTGTGCTCATGATTTGGAAAGCCAGCGGATTGCTGTTGGCTTGCAGAGCCTGAAGCGTAATCGTCACCGCATTGTCTTCCGCAGTGTCGGCCAACTGATTCGCAGTCCCCGGAGGATTAACTCCGTTGGTTCCCGCTTCGACGCAAGCCTGCACTGCCGGCGGCAGATTTGAGTAAAGGTCATAGCCGGTCAATTGCTCAACTGCATCGACGGTCGTTAGGTAGGTCTGCCAATCGTTCGGATTGGTTGTTCGGATACCTTGAGTATTGGGCATGATGACAGCAATGGCCCGAGTGCTGCAGGTCACGCGCGAAATATCATCGCTCCCCTGTGGAAGTACCAATGCGACTTTCCACGTGTAGGCCGGAACCGTAACGTGGCCATCGGCTATGGTGTTGGTGACACTGGAAGGCGAGTTGCTGCCGATGCCACCGACTCCGGCTGGCCCAGAAACGATATAGATTTCGCTGCCCGCATCAGTGAGCGTGCGCAAATAGTTCTCAAGATTCGCCAACGGCCCCTGGTTGTTGTCGGGCGCCTGCGGAACCATGTTCGACATCAGGAAGGTCTCCTGATTGATGGGCACGCGGTTCTGGTTATCTCGATCCGCGTTTGGCGTCATGTGACCGCGATCGAATCCCGTTGTGAAGTAATCAAACGCTTGCACACGATACCAATCCGATGGCACTGCCGGATCGGGACGAAAAGTATCCAGACGTGACAGCGATCCGTACCACTCAGAAGTCAGGTACCAACTCACCCAGTTTGGTGTTCCCTTATCGCGATTGTAAGAAAGCACGTAGGTCGGCTTCTCCATCAGATAATTGTTCGGCTGATCGATATCCGCGACCGCGTTAGTGGGATTACCCATCGTCAGATGCACGCTGGGCGGATAAGGCGGCGGTGATTGGTTGTCCAGGACGACAGTGAAAGACCAAACGTAATCCGCTTTCAGCGTGTCGGTTCCCGGCGCGCTATCGTCCAAGTCCTGATCGTGAACTGCCGTTGCGAAAACTGTCACCGTGCATTGTTCCGAGAATTGGAAGTTCGCGTTCGGAGTAATCACATACGTTTTGAAATCGCCGGTGTGCGCTACCGTCGCATCGTTGTGCGATCCAGTGTTGGCGCAGTTGATGTTGTACCAGGAGCCGACCACGTCAACGGCTTCAGTGAAGTTGACCGTGATGCTCGCGTCATGGGGTCCGGAAGTCGAGTTCGATCGAGGATCGACACTCAGCACATACGGGCCAATTTCAGTAATGGCGGCCGTTCGACGTGGGCTCGGCGTACCAACAACAAAATCGGCACCGTTCACGTTCGTGTCCGTGGCTCCGCCATTCTTCCGGAAGATCGCGGTTGTGTTGGACGGCGTCGCGGCGTTCGATCCACCTTCTCTGCAGTTCGCAGTGCCTCCATAACCAACGAGGTCCACTAAGGTTGGATCAGCGGTGGGGCATCCTGTTAACGCATCACCGTTATTCGACAAAGCAACCTTACCAGTCGTCCCGCTCATGTTGATGCTGCCGGAGATGTTCGCCGCGGGGAGTGGCAGACCTACTGCTCCATTGGTCGCCAGCGAAATTAGGTAGTACTCGCCGGGTTGGATGATCCCGCCGAGAGGTTGCACCAGCCAGTCGCCGGTGCCGGTGGCCGAAGCGTATTGGATCGTCCAGCCGCCAACATCGACCGCTGACGCGGTCGGGTTATACAGCTCCACATAGTCGTTCTGGTAGGTCGCGAGTGAATTACCGCCACCACCGTAAACCTGGCTAATAACAATATGATTCAGCGGCGTCGGCGGATTCACTGTGATGTTAACGGTCTGCGTGGCGGCCGTGTTGACGTTGTCTGAAAGCGACGCGGTGAACGTGGCAGTTCCCGTAAAGCCGCTCTGTAGCGTGACTGTGTAGGTCACGTTCGCCGTGCCCTGGCCGGAAGTAACGATGACCGACGAGAGACCTGAGCCCGGCGTTGCTGACCAGTTGAAAATATTGTGATCGTCTGAGCCGGACAGCGCTACCGTGAATGGCGCATCGTCCCGCGTAACAGTCGCGATTGGATTCGCGGGCGCCGTGATCGTTGGCGGATTGTCCACGATCACCGGGGCGTTGACCGCGATGTTCACTAACCGCGTAGTCGCTGGAGTGTTCACCGTGTCAGACAACGACGCCGTAAAGCTGGCGGTGCCGTTGAAACCAGGCTGAAGAGTCACGGTGTAAGTGACGTTCGCGGTTCCTTGTCCGCCGCTGACAGTCACGGAAGAAATGCCCGTGCCCGCAGTCGCACCCCACGAATAAACACTGCCATCGTCATTGCCAGTTAGGCTAACGGTGAAAGGTGGATCGTCCTGATTCTTGGTTGCGATCGGATTCGCGGGAGCTGTAATCGTTGGAGGATTGTTCGTCGGGGTGCAGGGATTTGTTGGGCTGGTTGTATTCCGAGGAGTAGGGGTCGCTACATTGAAATCGCTCGAGTTGTTATCAGTGTCCTGACAGCCCCCACCCTTGCGGATGGCGGCAGCTGTATTACTCAGCGCGCCGACAGCTGTTCCCTCAAAGCAAGCTGCAGTGTTTGTGCCATAGCCTACGAGATCTACAATTGCGGCGCCTGATGGACATCCACCCGACAACGGCGTGATGCTATTGACGAGCGCAACCTTCCCGTTCGTTGCGTTCATGTTCGTCGTTCCCGTGGCATCTGCGGTTGGGAGACTTGCGCCAGTGGCTCCGCCGGCTTGTTGGACGAGATAATACCCGCCGGGCGCGATCGAACCGGTCAGATTGGTTACGGTCCAGCCAGCAGTGTTGGCACTTGACGAATATTGAACAGACCAGCCGCTCAAATTTATCGTGCTAGTCCCGCGGTTAAATAACTCGATGAAGTCATTCTTATACGGGGCACCAGAATTTCCGCCACCACCATAAACCTGACTGATAACAACATTTGTTGAGACGGCCTGCGCGCGGCGTGCGAAAAATATCTGGGTAACCACGCCTGCTGTTATCAGCAGTACGGCTGATGACAGGAGCGCGAAACGGACTCGGGGCGATAGTTGGCGAACGGAATTTGACATAGATCTCCTTGAGCTAAAGGTTGGGATCCGGCGCGCGCTAATTACGCGCGAATCAATGGGCGGATCGATACCAATTAGAAAAACGGACTGCGAATTGTCGGGACGGGGAAGCGTTAACCGTGAGCGCTAACGCGCGATCTGATGAGGTGATCGAAAACCGACTGTTAGAAACTTACTCCTTTGACAGAGAACTTAGGGCCTGAACGATTAAGTACCAGCGAGAGAAGGTTCTTATAACAGACTGCGCTGATTAAGGTCAACGAATAATGCACAAAATTATGCAGAGCGACTGCAAATTCTGCTGGCCAGATCCGGCGGGCTGACAAAATCTCTGGCTCAGGACATAATGCTGGTTCTTCTTATCGGAGCTTACCCTTGAGACTCTCTTCGATCGAACTGCGCGAAATTCGCCTGCCGCTAATCCACTTTTTCGAAACCAGTTTTGGCCGCACCACTGAGCGTCGGATCATCCTGGCGCGCGTTATCGATCAGGATGGCGCTGAAGGGTGGGGCGAGTGCACTGCTGGTGAAGGCCCCTTTTATTCTGACGAGTGGGCCGAGACTGCATGGCCGACCCTGAATGAATTTCTGGCGCCGATGGTTTTGAATCGCGAAGTCGAAGGCGCCGCGGGTGTCTCTGATTTGATGCAGCACGTCCGTGGCCATCGCATGGCGAAGGCCGCGATCGAGACAGCTTGTTGGGACTTGGAAGCGAAACGCGCAAACCAGCCGTTGTGGAAATATCTGGGTGGAATTCGCGAAGAGATTCCGTGCGGCGTTTCGATCGGCATTCAGGATTCTTCGGAGCAACTGATCGAGAAGATAGAAAAAGAACTGAATGCCGGATATCAGCGCATCAAGATCAAAATCAAACCAGGCTGGGATTTGAACATCGTCAAAGCAGTGCGCGCCAAATTCCCGGACATCTTGTTGATGGGAGACGCGAATTCTGCTTATACGCTCATTGACGTGCCCCTCTTCAAAGCGCTTGATGAGTTCAACTTGATGATGTTGGAGCAGCCGCTCGCCTTTGATGATATGTTTGATCACGCGGAGTTGCAGAAGCAGATCAAAACGCCGGTTTGTCTGGATGAATCGATCAAAACCTCGGCTGATGCGACGCACGCGATTGCTCTGGGCGCGTGCAAAATCATCAACGTAAAACTTGGCCGCGTGGGTGGGCATGAACAGGCAAAACGGGTCGAGCAGATCGCGCGTGAACGGAACATCCCCATCTGGTGCGGCGGCATGTTGGAATCAGGAATTGGACGCGCTCACAACATCGCGATGGCCACACTCGCAGGTTTTAGCTGGCCGGGAGATGTTTCGGCGAGTGCACGCTACTGGGCGGAAGATATTATCGAGCCTCCCGTCACAGTAACTGCCAAAGGAACAATTGTCGCGCCCAGTGAACCGGGCATTGGATTTGAAATCAATCGAAAGCGTATCGATCAGCTCACGGTACGTTCTGCGCAAATCAACTAAATGTCTCAACCAATCACTCGTGAAAACATGCAGGCGCTGCTCGATCATTTTGTCGCGCGTCAGCATGAGGTACTGGCCCTGACCTGCGCGTTAGTCGAAACCGAATCACCATCCGGCGACAAAGATGGCAGCAGCGCGGTGGTGTCGTTGCTCTCCAGCGCCGCGAGCAGCATTCCTTCGGTCAATTCCGTCGAGAGAATCAGCAGCGAAAATTTTGGAGAGCACCTCCGCATCCGCGCCTTTGCCGAGAATGACAATCAGCGCGGCATCATGATCCTGGGCCACACCGACACTGTGCATTCGCGCGGCACAATCAAGGAACGGCCGTGGCGAACCGAAGGCAGTCGCGTCTTTGGGCCCGGCGTCTTCGACATGAAGGCGAATTGCGCGATCGCTCTCGAGAGTTTACGCGCCTGTGAGGGCGTAGGTCTGCGCCCGCGCTCGCCAATCACAATTCTGCTGACTTGTGATGAAGAGACCGGCAGCCAGAGCGGACGTCCGCTGGTGGAAGCGGAAGCAGCGAAGGCCCGGGCGGTTTTGGTGCTTGAGCCTCCAGCCGCAGACGGCAGCGTGAAGACGGCGAGGAAGGGGACCGGCATGTTCACGCTACAAGTCGAAGGCCGCGCCGCGCATGCCGGACTGGAACCGGAAAAGGGTGTGAGCGCGGTGCTTGAGCTGGCTCGCCAAACGATTCGATTACACGAGTTCAACGATCCTGATAACGGTACGACGGTGACAGTCAATGTAGTCTCGGGCGGCTCTCATTCAAACGTGATTCCGGCAGAAGCGCGGGCGGAGGTGGACATGCGTTTCAGCTCAGCCGACGCCGGGGCTTTGGTCGAGAGGAACATTCGCATGCTGCAGCCCTTTGACGCGCGCGCGCGCGTGACCGTTACCGGCGGCATTAATCGACCGCCGCTTGAGCGCACCAGGAACGTCGAAGCGCTTTACGCGCACGCGCGGACGCTCGCCACGTTGCTTGATTTCGATCTCGGTGAGGCGCGTGTTGGGGGTGCTTCCGACGGAAACTTTGTGGCGGCGCTGGGCGTGCCGGTGCTTGATGGTTTGGGTGTCCCGGGAGATGGCGCGCATGCAGTGCACGAACACATCATCTGTGACCACATTCCTTTGCGTGGTGCCTTGTTGGCGGGATTGATTGCGACGCTGTGATTTGGAGTGCGCCGGCTTGACGGCGCTTTTTAATAACCTAAGCTGCCGGGTGACTACCCGGAGCGATAGCGACGGGATCACGTGATCCTAAGCTGACAATATGATCCGCTCGCTATCGCTCGCGATACTGACACAATCCAAAGCGGCGCCAAGCCGCCGCACTCCAAAACATGAAGATCGCTACCTGGAACGTCAACTCGATCATCGCGCGCTTGCCGCTGGTTACTCGCTTCCTCGAAAAAGAAAAACCCGACATCCTCTGCGTTCAGGCAACAAAATGTTCAGACGAGAAGTTTCCTTTGCTCGAACTGAAATCAGCCGGTTATGACTGCGTGCTGTTTGGCCAGCAAAGCTATAACGGGGTCGCGATCCTGGCGCGCAGCGGTTGCGCAAACGCCGTCCGCGGTTTTCCTGAAGACACCGCCGAAAGCCACGCCCGTCTGCTCGCCGCTGATGTAGCCGGCATCCGCATCATCGATATTTATGTTCCCAACGGACAGGTCGTGGGCTCCGAC
Source organism: Acidobacteriota bacterium (assembly GCA_021323895.1). Taxonomy (GTDB): domain Bacteria; phylum Acidobacteriota; class Blastocatellia; order Pyrinomonadales; family Pyrinomonadaceae; genus UBA11740. The sequence goes on from JAJPKD010000309.1 coordinate 15,712, forward strand.
AAATATCAATTCAAATTGCAGTGGATGAAGCGGCTGCGAGAGTGGCTCGATCAGAATTACGATCCGAAGACAGAGGTCTTGCTTTGTGGAGACTTTAATGTCGCGCCTGAAGAGCGCGACGTACACAATCCGCAGCTCTGGCAAAACCGGATTTTGTTCAGCGAGCCCGAAAAGGCCGCGCTTCAGAACATCAAAGACTGGGGCTTCACCGACACGTTTCGCTTGCACACCGAGGAGGGCGGGCATTATTCATGGTGGGATTATCGCGCGGGCGGCTTTCGCCGCAACCTCGGGCTGCGCATCGATCACATTTGGGTGTCGGCGCCGCTCGCGCAGCGCAACACCAAATGCTGGATTGATAAAGAGACGAGAGCGTGGGAGC
>JAJPKD010000176.1 GCA_021323895.1 Acidobacteriota bacterium
CAGATCAGCCACCGAGCGCGGGCTCTGGTTGATGCAGCCGAGTTTCTTCGATCCTTGACCGCTTCTCTGAAGGCTGGCTAGAATGGCGGGTCTTCTTTTTTTTCTTTGTGAGACATTTCGGGGCGTAGCACAGCCTGGTAGTGCGCTCGGTTTTGGACCGAGAGGTCGGAGGTTCGAATCCTCTCGCCCCGACCAGAAATAATCCCTCACCCTTCCCAGAAGTCTTTCCATTCCAACACTTGAATCGGTATGAGATCCGCACAGGTCCCGGTTTTGCCAAGGCCAAAATGCCTGCGCCATCATTCGATTCGTGGTTTCACACCGGTTGGAATGCAGGCCCGATCACAAAATATTTTCGCAAATTCGGCCAAAACTTGCGATTTTTAGCAGACTTTGCCGCTTGTCTGTGGTATATCTGCCTTCGACAGCTTTCCCATTTTGTTGAATTTTTGGAGGTAGTACACCACACATGGCGACTAGCACGGCTACAGGCAAGAAGCGGATGACACAGTCCGACGTAATCAATTATTTCGCTGAACGGACGGGTATGAAGCGCGCCCAAGTCAAACAGCTATTCGAAGATATTGCGAATCTCGCGACCAGCGAGGTCAAGACTAACGGTGAGTTTGTCCTCCCCGGTTTTGGCAAACTCGTGAAGTCTGAGCGAAAAGCGCGTGAGGGACGTAACCCGGCCACCGGTGAGACTATTCAGATTCCGGCCAAAACCACGTTGAAGTTCCGCGTAGGCAAAGCCATGAAGGACTCGGTCCTTCCGAAGAAATAGCGAGTCGGCTTACAGTTAGTACCACGCACTTCGAAGAATTCGCGAAACGTCGGTGACGTGTCCCTAGATATTAGGGGCACCATCGGCGTTTCGTCTTTTTTTGGAGATTTTTGCGAAGAAAATGCTCCGAATCGCCCGATTCTAGGGGTCCTACCAGCGCAGCAGACGGCATGGAGAAATAGAGGATTATGTCTTTGACACACCCAGAGGTAAAATTAGGCTGTGACAGGCCGGAACCGAACGTTTCGATTATCCTTGCGGAGCGAGTGTTAGCCGTGTTTGAGGAAAGCGGGACTACTCCGAAAGAGCAAAATGTTGCCCTAGATATCGCGCGAACTATCGTTCTGGATCGGCTTTACTCTAGCGATGTACCGCAGCAGCCTGTCGAATAGCGTCGGCAACTCCAGCCAGTGAACGGTTCACCTGTTCTAATTGTTGAACGACCTGCTGTAATCGGTCAGCAATTTGCTGTTGAATTCGGTCACGCTGATTTTGCCGTTCTCTTTCTTGAAAGTCTTGCATCGTGAGCCTCGCTTAGTGGTGTTTGGGAAAGCGAGAGGCTTATATCACCAACGAGAGGGCAAATCTACTTTTTGGACTTAGTTTTCTTTGCTGGCTTCTGAGGATGTTTAGAAGGTACTGGCGTGCTCAATGCTTTGCGTACAACGTCCTCGAATGAGTAATCCGAGAGACTGATAGGTTTGCCGTGCTTTCCGGCTGGGTTAGGTGTTGCTGACTTCATATGCTGTATTGTACCACGCTAAAAACTACCCACTCCCGCTTTTCAAGAACACCTATTCTCTCAAGCCGATTTCGGACCTGTTCCTTCCAAAGCTTTTGGGTTTGCTCGGACACGTGGTACAGGTAAGTAGTCATGGCTCTCACGCCAGTCTTGCCTAAAATTCGATTGATCTCTTTGTTGCCTATCCGTGCGGGTTCTGGTTGCCCTTCAGCAAAGTAATATTTCGTACCATCAATAAGCAGGGACTTCGGATCGAGGTCTCCGATTCGTTTATCTATTGGTGAAACATAGCAATGAAGGTTGGCGATTTGAATTCTTGATATTTTGTCGAAATAACGAGTTTTCTTACTTCTAGACCCTGCCGGAATGCGTCGCGTCCCTCGCACCAAAGGCTTGCCGTATTTGATCTTTTCGTTGTATTGTCCGCTCTGGGCTAGCTTTCTGATTTGCCCCTCGTTGTATAATCTGCGCATGTCCCACTCTGAAAGCGGTACTTCGGAGGGAGGATTTGGAGGCGGATTTACCATGTTAGACGCTAATCAAATAAACGAGCGACTATCGAAAGCCTTGAATGGGGACGAATCTTTTAGCGATCTCGCTGAGTGGCTATCTCGCGAGGCGGCCTCCCTGCGCTTTGAGGACAAAGGCTTGTTGGATTTAGCGGATGCGATCCTACAACCCTTAGAAGTTTACTTCGACGGTGTCATAAACGAGGCGGAACTTAGAATCGAACTGAGTGCTTTGGTTCCTGTTAATAAGACTCTAAAAGCGACCGCTCAGTTTATTTCGTTCCACGATGTTGGCATCCACGCACCTGTCAGACAGCCGGTTCCGAAGCCTCAGGTTCGGAGTGAGGTGAACTCAATTCTTCACTCTGGGGTAGTGGCACTCGCTTGAGATCGATTCGTAACGGAATTCGCGTAACCACATCTTCGTCCAGCAAAACATCAAACATAAAAAGGCCGCTCCCGTCCACTACAATATTTAGTTGAAGTGTGATGTTATAGCCGTGTTCGCCTCCTTTAAAATCCGCCTCAAACTGGTTCGGCGTCATTATGGTCGGTGCTTTAGGCTCACTAATCAGCGGATGCTTCAGCTTAACTCGGACGGTTTTTGTTCCGACAAAATCGCCCGACTTAAATGATAAAAAGCAGTTAATTTGCAAGGGCACTTGAAAAGGATCGGGAGCGTTTTCCGGGATACCAATTTCAAATCTGTCCAGGAACCTTATGCACGATATTCTCTCGTCCTTTTCAACGAGAATCGCATCACACAAAGCAGCAACGGCAACATGGGGACCTTTAAGATTCATGGTGGCTAGGAATGATAAAACACTAAAGGCAACCGACCAAACAAAAAGAGCCGCTATTACAGCGGCTCTTTATCCCACGGATCGGGTTTGGGTTTAGTTTTCGCGGTTAGTCGTTTTATAGGTGAGCCGCTTACCGTCAAACCCAGCTAGAGCTTTTTGTGCTCGCTCACCGTCAGTCACTTCCCGTTCGTTGTATCTGAAATCAAACTCGCCCAAGTATCTGTGAAGATGTTTCCGGCCTACGTGATGATAGACACCGTTGATACCTCTCTTGAGGATTGAGAAATAACCTTCGACCGTGTTAGTGGTCACGCATACACCTTCATCCCAGCGGACATATTCATCAGCCTTATGGTTCACAAGTGAATGCTTGCGGCCAGTCGTTCTGTTTCTTAATACGCCCGTATCAGTCATCAGATGCGCATCAGCATCGCAGACTTCATCTAACACGACCTTGAGACTGTCGGCGGTCACTCGTTCTATATGTCGTGAATGGACTCTGCCGCCTCTCTGAACGACTGCAAACACCGCAGCCTTATCAGCGACCGGGCCGATATGATCCGCAGTCCGTTGACCGTCTTTCATCACGTGCGTTTGTCTCCGTCTCCGGCGACCGCCAACGTAAGTCTCATCAGCCTCCACAATGCCGTTCATCTTCTCAGGCAGTTCGCCAGTCATTGCGTATCTGATTCTGTGCGCCATGAATCAAGCAGATTTGTATTGTCTGATATCGAGCATCCGCATGAGTTGATGCGCTGAAACACCCTTCTTGCTCGCACACATCAGATGGATCGCCAACAGCCACTTGTGAAGCGGTATATGGCTATCCTCGAATATGGTCTTGACCGTCACTGTGAACTGCTTTCGACAGCCAGCACACTTCCAAAGACCCTTACGCGGTTTGCGGTAACGCTGACGAGTAAGTTTGAGCTTTTCAAGGTCAGGCTCTTTGACGGCGATCCGATAGGCTTCGCCCAAAAGACCACAGTGCGGACATACAGCACCTTCAGGCCATCGCATCTTTTCCAGAAACTCTCTGGCCGCATCCTCATCCCTGAATTGCGGCTCTAAAAGACTGCCTTTTTCCTTCTTGAGCGGGTGTTTCATGGTAGGTGAATCCTACCAAATCAGCGTGGGTGTGTCAAGTGCATAATTGCGGAGAAATATCTGGATTTTTTAGGAGAATATGCTATAGTGCCGGGTTCTGCTGGTACAGTTCAGGCTATCTGTTTCCCTTTTCTTGGGCTAGTACTCTGCAAGAGTTCCGGAAACCACAAGGAAATTGCATCCTGAAAGGCTCGGAACGCATCTATAGTTGTGAAACTTTCACTGTTATTTTCGACTGAATAATGAAGGAGACTGAGCGAATCGTGAATCTTTACAAGGGCCTGCCGCTGGCTGAGCGGCTTCAGAGAATTGATCATATTCAAGCGCGGCGATTTTCGAAGCTGACCGGTACCGCGAGCGAGATCGCAACGGAAGGCATCATTCGTCACCTTGCCGCGTGTGATCGCATGGACGTTAATCCGGATATTTCTGCTGTTCGAGAGATTATTGACGATGCCCTCAACGGACGACGCGTTTATGCCGAGGCCGCTGAGATAACTCGCGCGGCGTAAGCTGATTTCGACTAACCAAAATGCGAAGGCTGTCGGAGTGTATCCGACAGCCTTTTTTTCGCCAAAAGTTGGCGCGACAAATTCAGCCATGCTAACATCCGCTCCGTTTGAGACCTCGGCTCCCGTAGCTCAGTGGATAGAGCATCTGCCTTCTAAGCAGAGGGTCGCAGGTTCGAGTCCTGCCGGGGGCGCCAATCATTCTCAATTCTCAATTCTCAAATTCAGTTCGTGTGGCTCCGCTATTTTGAGCCGCAGACCGATCCCTTCCCGCGTCCAAGTGATCATAGTTCAATGCGGTGTTGAAGATTAGGAAGAAGCTTCCTTGGGTCTGATGCCGCCACATCGGATTGTTTGCGAACATCACAACGTGACCACGACCAACTGGAACGTCGACCACAGCGGGCGCATTTGCCAACTCCGACCCTCCCGCTAGCATCCCGCTAATCAACAGATTCTTCTCGTCTGACGCGAATCGCAGGATGATGCGCGGTCGCATCTGAGGAGGCACGAAGAACGCGCCTTGCTGTAGGCGTTGCTCCTGCATCAACTGTTCGGGCGTCTGGCGGGTCGGCGGCGCGGCTTGTGGCATCGCTTGAACAATGTCCGGATCGGTTAGAGTTCCTCGGCCCGAGGGGCGTGCTCCTGCACCGCCTCCGCCGCCGGGACCTTCGCCGCCACCACCTCCGAAGCCACCGCCGCCGCCAACTTGGAACAGCGGCGCCTGATTGAAGTAGATAGGCAGACTTTCGGAATAGCCATAAGCGATCGGGCTCCGCCGATCGGCAAAAGTTGCGTTATAGACCGAGCCACGCGCCTGTAATTGCCGAGGATCCTGTATCGCGACACCGGTCACAATGCCGTAGTCGATTGGCAATCGAGAACAATTGGTGATGGGGACGAAGACGCCGCCGTCTTCGATGAACTTCTGCAGATTCACGACGCCTCTCAAACCCATACCGCCGCGGATGTCGTCAGTTTGATCCGGAGCGAGGGCCATGTTCGGGGTTACCTCGCTGGCTTTCCATGGAATCGGCGCGCCTCGCATCGGAATTCCGTTGACGATTGCTTGAGCCGAGCCACCAACCGGCGGGAAGATGATTACGTCGTACTTCTCGCGCAGATTCGGCGTGTTGCGAATCACCTGATCCGAGATGTACTCGTAAGGAATTTGCAGCCGGTCAAATTCGATGCGGAACCAGCCGTCGTTTTGCGTGTTGGTCCAAGTGTGAAGGGTCGCAATGCGCGGAACCGCCAGCAGATGCGATTTGATTTCCGGCAACTTATCAACCGCAACCGCCTTCAATCCCGAGTCGGCAATTGGGCCAGACAATGTCTGCTTTAAGTCGCCCGAATTGTCCGAGGTCTTTATGATGAACGCGCCAGCATTGAATTTCTGTCCACCCGCTTCGAACGGTTCTTCGGCAGCAGCAATCTTCAAATCCTTCAGCTTGAAGCGAAGACTCATCAGCGTATTTTCCGCGTTGTGATTGATCAAAAACGCGACGGGCTTGGCCGACGTCGCAACACTCCCAGTGACTTTCGCATCACGCGTAAGCAAAGTCATCGGCGCTTGCAGGACGCCCTTATCGACAACTCGCACAGTCTTGACGTTCCGAAGCGCGCCAAGAGTCCAACCGGTATCGTCGTATGGCCGCGGATCGTTCACGTTGTAGTACTGCGTGTCGAGCAACATATCGGCCATGCGCGAATACGGCTGGTCCATGCGAACCACGTAAGAGCCCGCCGGGAACTTCTGATCCTTCACCGTGATTTCCTTATCAGCCGTGTGCACTTCGACTCCCATTAAGCGCAGCAGATTCATCATGTCAGCGGCTTCAACAACCCGCGTTTGATCAGCGGGAACTATCCATGCCGCAGGTCCCTCATTCGTAGCCTTTGCGACGGACCGCTTGCTCTTCAAATAGAAGTTCTTGAGAAATCGATCCTTGTTGTTGGAAACAAAATTCATCGCGAGAAGGATCGCAGACTCCTGCATATTGATGTTGTTGCGCAGCGACCATTTCACGCGCGGCTGCGGCGGGTTGGGCCGGAACCAGTCGCGCTGGGCTTCCGCGCGCACAGTCCGATCCATTGTGTCGGCGACGCTATTCCCGAAGGTTTCATAGAAACGGCCGATTGAGTTGTGACCGTTGGCCACGTAGAACATGTAATTAGGCGCCCAACCATCGTAAAAGCCGTGCGTCCAAACTCCGGGCACACCGCGCTTCGTCATCTCTTCGATTTCGTGGTACGCGAGCAAGTTCCATTCATCAACGACAAGCGGATCGAGCCACGCGTTGTACGGCCCAGTGCCGGTCGACGTGTAAAGGAACGGCACCGATTCATGCAGGTCATGCAAGATCGTTGGGTGATATTCGATGAAAGTCTTCATCTGATTGCGCGACAGCGCCAACGCCATGCCCAAGCCGTCACGATTGTTGTCGTGCGCGACGTACTTGCCCCAATAAACCAGGGGCGGCGCATTCTTGTCTGGGTTAGCTTTGCGATAGTTGTACGTGTCAACCATCATGTCGTGCCCATCGACTTCCAGCACCGGCGTAATCAGCACGATGACGTTCTTGCGAATCGCCTGAATGAACGGAGACTCCTCGACTGCCAGACGATACGCGAGTTCCATCAACATCTCGCACGAGCCAGTTTCGGGCGAGTGAATCGATCCTGAAGCCCAATAGAACGCCTTCCCTTCACCGATCAACTGATCAGCTTCCGCATCCGTAATCTTGCGCGGATCGGCCAGCTTCGCCGTGATATCTTTGTATCGATCAAGCTTTGCCAGCGTCGCTTCATCGCCAACAGCGATCAGGTATTGCTCCTTCCCTTCTTCGCTTTTCTCCGGCGCGGTGAAGACGCGCACGCGCGGCGAGGCCTTCGCCAGTTCGTTGTAGTAGCGATACAAATCTTTTGAATAGGTCAGGTGACCGGGCTCGCCAACCGTGTAACCCAGAATCTTGTCCGGTGATGGAACTTTATCTGAAGCCGGCAAGTGATCGACCAGCTCAGTCATGAAGTAAGACTCGGTCGTGTTCGCTTTGACCTTGGCGCCGTACTCGACATTATTCGCCGGCGCAGTTGACTTTGGGGCGGATGGCTTAGCGCTCGAGGTTGTTTCGTTACTACGTGCCTTGTCAGGTTTCTGCGCATCGACCCGGATGGAAACCTGACACACAACGAACGCGGCCATCGCCGTGAACGCAACCGTGCGAACCAGTTTTGGAGAGACTTTGGTTTTCATGATTTACTCCAGCAGAAAAAATTCTCGACGGGCGCGCGAAGCATACAAGAGCAAGGGCAAAGAGCCAAGGGAAAAACTGCCGAGGGCAAAGTGCTAAGGGCAAAGCTCTTAACTGTAAGTTCTTCGCGCTTTGCCCTTCGAGCTTTGCTCTTCGCCGGTCGGCAGTTACAATTGCATTCGCACTTAATCTGAAGGGTCGTGCGGCGGCTATAGCTCAGTTGGTTAGAGCGCCTGACTGTGGATCAGGAGGTCGTGGGTTCGAACCCCACTAGCCGCCCCAGAAAAGGAATATTCATGCCGGAAGCACAACGCACCGCTACTCATTCTCAAACTTACGTCGTCGAGGCCGACACCTTTTCCTTTGAGACAATCGAACAGGAAAATGGTCAAGCGACGGTGATCCGTTTCCCCCTTGACGACGCACGTTATTATGCCGGTGACGTGCTCCTGGTCCTTTCGGGCACAGACATTCATTTTCACGGAATGATCGGGAAGACCGACGGCGGCTTCGGCATCGCGAGCGACCATCGCGGCTCGCTATTGCCGGCTACGGTACAATAAGGCGATGTGGCGCAAATTTGATTTGCGCATTGTCGATTCAATTTAAGACTGAGCGCAAACTCACGGTTTGCGGTACAGGGGGAGGTCAGATGAAACGCCTTCTGTTACTCACAGTTTTCGGACTCTTCGTTTTTTCCAGCTCTGCCTACGCCCAGCGCTCACCTTCCGCTCGCAAACTAGTCAAGCAAGGTGTCGAGTTATTCGGCAAGAACAATCTCGACGGCGCGATTGCTGAATACGATCGCGCGATCGCCATCGATCCAAAGTTCGCCGAGGCGTATTTCAATCGCGGGAAGGCCAAGCGCGCTGGTGGCGATCTGGATGGCGCGATTGCCGATTACGAAGTTGCGGCGGAACTCGATCGGAATCTGGCCACCAACAATCACGACATGACCCAGGCCTATCTGAACCGCGGGTACATTCGATCTAACCGTTTGGATCTTGAAGGGGCTTTGGCGGACTTCGATCGCGCGATCAATCTCGATCCAAACGATGCCGAGGCTTACTTCAAACGCGGCCGAGCATTCCTCATCATCGGCAACGCGAAGTTTGCCATCGCAGATTTCGACAAGAGCATCTCGCTCGACGATCACAATCCGCTGGTTTACGCCGAACGAGGATTCGCCCGACAGACTCAGGGAGAAAACAGCGAGGCGAAGAAAGATTTCGAGCGTGGCTTGAAACTAAATAATGATTTGCGATTAATGCTGGATTTGCATCTACTGGATTTGCAGATGCAGATGAAAGAGATGCAGCGTCGTCAGGCCGCGACGCGAAAAAATATCGCCTGACCTACCTGGTGTAACCGGCGGGATGACGAATCTCGACGTCCTTCTCCAAAGGTTTGATATCCAATCTGTGAAAACCCTTGTTTGTGTGCGTTGAGAGATAGGTAAGCGCCACCTGCTTGCTCATCAATGTGTCGATCTCTCTCAAGAATGGATCGAAGCTGACCGGCGCGCCGAGTCCCTGGAAGAACGCTTTGCCACCCGTTTCGTTCGATAACCTCTCGAGACAACTCTGGCCGTTCAGATTGATTGCGGTTGAATTAGACGACCCTGCGGTCGGGGCGAAGATCGAATAAATCGCCACGCTGCGGCGCTGCGCTTCAGTAATAGCGCGCTGCAAGTCGATGCTCTGGCCCGGGGTCGAGCTGTCGAACCCGCGCGAAAGATCGACGCCGTCAGTCACGACAATCATTGCTCGCCGGCCGAGCGGCTGCGAATCGAATCGTTTCAGGCCTTCGATTATCTCGACGTACGGATTGAATGGAGCGGCACTCGCAAAGCCCTGCGGTGGTCGCACGCTTTCAGCGACGCGCTGAAGCTCGTTCGTAAACTTGCGACGCACTTCCAAAGTGCCCTGGCGGATGTAGCCGACCATCGCGCGCGATCCGCCGGGCTGATTGCGAATGAAATTCGCGAGGCCCTTCGCTTCCACCGAAACCGACGATACAAGATCATCCTGAATCAAGACCGCGAGCGTCATCGGACTATCGGTCGGCGGACGCACCGAAAGGATGGTTTGCATCTCGCCGTCTTCGCGCAGCAGGTAATCAACAATTCGCATTTCGACCAATTTTGAATCGCGGACACGAATGGTGACGGGGACGGTGACGGGTTTCGCGCCGCGCGACTTGCCATCCTGGCCATAAGACAGACCAGTCAGCAAAATAGAAAATGCTGCTGCGGCCAGGAGAATCTTGAACTTCCGTGTTTCCATGATCGTTTTCGATTTCGGCTGTGGCCGATGATATTACAACCAAACCAAGCGGCAAAACCGCGGCTTTCCCAGATTGGGTGGCGCTGGCCTGTCTATCGTCCCGCGAGTATCATCTTACAATCAGGTGAATGACGAAATTTCAATCGATGTGCTGAGCACGCGGCCCGGCAAGCTCACCGCACGAGAAAAACGACTGGCGCAGCTTTGGAAGACTGCGCCTTGGCTTGCGCTGGCCGGCGTTACCGCCGTGCCGCCCGCGGCGCTGTTGCTCGCGTATCTGCTTTCTGGGTTGTCACCACTCTTCCTGGTGTTGGCCATTACGTCGATACCCTTTGCCTTTATCGCGGCCTTAATCGTAACGCTGGTGCTGTTCTTATATCGACGACGTTGGGCCAGCGGCTTGCGCGACCGTCTTGCTTCTGATGGTATTACCGCCGATGAAGTTGGATTTTTTCTTTCGGAATTGACGGGCGGAGAGAAGAAAGCACTGCGCGAGATGGAGAAAAAGCAGCCATTACTGGCCGACGCCTATCGAGAAACGCTGGCATTGCGCCTGAATGCAACCCGTTTGGCGGCGAGCGCGCGGCGCAACCTCTTGCAGGTCGAGCGGCGCATCAATCGAGCCAGATACTTGAATGCGCCTGACACTTCCGTCCTGTTGGAAGAACTTGGACGCGATCGCACGCGGCTCGAGCGACTGAAACAGGAAGGCGCTTCACGCCGCGCGGAAGCCGAAGCTCGCCTGCAAATGATCGAGGCTGCGGCCAGCCGCGGCGCGAGCTGGGCCGAAACGAATTACATGCTGCAACGGCTGGATGAAGGGCGAAAGAATTTGCCGCTCGGTTTGGAGCAGGCGCGCAGTGAACAGCAGGCACGCGAAGAATTTGAAGAGGAAATAAGAAAAGAGTTAGCGCGATAGTAGTTGCGATGTCGCCGCATGATGTGGAACGGATTAGTACTTCCAAACTACTTTTAAAAAAATGAAGGGTTGACGAGGCTTAACCTCGCCAACCCTTTTATCTTGCTTCGAGGAAGGCGGAACGCTCTCCGCATATCAGGCGGGAGAGCCGCCGCCTACTATCTCGGCACGTTCAGCGGCGCACCTGCGCGAATGATCAGTTGCGCACCCCGACTTAGCTCAAGCTCGTTTCGACCTTGAACATAGACTGAACCCGCGCCGGTGCCTGCGCCGACGATGGCTCCGATCGCGGCCCCTTTACCACCGCCGGCAATGGCGCCGATGATTGCGCCCACCGCGGTCCCAATGGCCGCTCGTTCTCCGGTCCGGTTCGTTTGGCTCTCGTCGCGCACGGTTCCTTCGGTGTCAACGCGCACGCTCTCGCCATTCGCGGTCACGCCTTCGAGGCGTCCGCCGAACTGATAACTACGGCCATCGCGCAATGTGATTCGATCAAAGTCCAGTGTCATCACTGACCTTCCCGTCAGTCGTCCACTCCGTTGAATCTGCGATACATGCCCTTCAATGGTCGCATCCTGAAACTCGACCGGATCGGTCACTCTCAACGTAAACCGATCACCGATAGCGGCTGTGCGCGTGGACAATGAATCATCGAGCGTGGCCACTACGCGCGTGCCGTCGGGAACCACGAAATTGCCGTACGCGGTGGACGGATAACCCGGTGCGTTACGCGGATCGTAAATATCAAAACGCGCTATGTCCGAAGTCTTGTCATAGATGCTGCGCACTTCGACCGACTGACCTAACTCAGGCGTGTAGATGCGCCGCGTGACTGCCATGGTGCGACCATTGTCCAGCGGCTCGAAGGTCACGTGGAATTCGTTACCACGATCTCCATTCGAATCGATCGTCAACTGATTTCCCGTAAGCCAGGCGCGTGAATGGATCGTTCGTCCGTTGTTGCCGACCTCCGTACGGTCCCGGCCATCAGCGTCGAACGACGTTTGGGCCGCGCGCGTCGATGCCAGGGTCACAGACCGGCCGCGGACATCGATGGCCATCTCGTTAGGCGGATCCAAACGTCGGCTCAGCATGTCGAGCACGCGAGTGCGATCGCTGTATGACAAGTTGCGCGCGGCGCGCTCGGTTGCCGTTCGCACGTCATCGCTGCGCGACAGGTTCAAGCGATACGTTCCCGTCAGGGCCTGGACACCGTAGCGGTCTTGATACGGCGGATAGTTTGCGGACGCGTTCCAGGACAAGTTGTAAGCCGTCGCCAGTTGATTAAGATCAACTCGCATACTGCTCCAGTAATTCTGAGTTCGCAGGTCGAGTTGGTTCGCGCGCATAAAGTTGTCGACGCGGCTGGCGCGACTCAAAACGTCCTGAACCTCGAACGTAGTCGCCTGGCGGCGGTCAAAACGATCGCGGAGACGGCGCACGCTTTCGTTGAAATCGCCAACCGTCACGTTGATGTCTTCTGTGCGCGCGTACGCTGCGCTACGGCTCGCGCTCCACGCTTGAATGCTGTTGCGGAAGAGATTCGCCCGGTTTTCCAGACGCAGGATTGTGCCCCGCACCGATTGATACGTGCCGCGGTAAGGCCGCGTTTGTTGCGCGATGGCCGCCGACACCATCGCCAGCAGGCATACAATCGATAACTGTATTGTGATTAGACGTCTTCTCATTTTCATCCCTCCAACTACCTTGATTTGATTAATGTTTGATGTCGCGATTCAGCTCCATCAAACGATGTACCAACATGCAATGTGAGTGGGGAGAGAGAACCTCTCGAGAATTTGCGAGTCTTACTGTCGGATTCGGCGTACAAATCAACGGTTGCCGATCCGCGCTTGCCGTCATTTAGCAATTAGGTTGCAAAAGACAGTATCACTGTCGTTCAGCGGCGTTTTGAAAACGGGCGTGTTATTCTTTTCTTGAATTTTTCGCGGTAAACATGAGCAGCGACGGACAAAAGGCGATCATTCACTTCGGCGGTAACGACTTCTTTGTCGGGATTTCGCCGTCGGGCCATGCCCAGACGATCGAGTCAAACTCAGAGCGTCACGCGGCAGCGACGCCGATGGAACTGTTGCTGCTCGCCCTCGGTAGTTGCACCGGTGTCGATGTCATCTCGATCTTGAAAAAGAAGCGGCAACTGGTGACCGATTACCGCATCGAAGTGAGTGGCGAAAGGCGCGACGAGCATCCGCGCGCATACACTCGCTTGTTTGTTAAGCATATCGTGCGCGGTCAAGGGTTGTCCGAACAAGCAGTCGCGCAGGCCATCGAACTCTCCGATCAAAAATATTGCAGCGTCGCGGCGACGTTGCGCGGAACCGCTCAGATTGTAACGAGCTATGAAATTATCGAAGAAAGTAATGCGGATGCAGTGGTCTAAGTTCCTGATTTTGGCGGCGTGTTGCGCTTTCGCGATCGGTCTGCGGCACCAGACAACTGCGCAGACAGCGACGGATGCATCGCTGAACGCCGTCCGTATGAGCGACCGATCAGACCGTGCCAAGGACGGCAAGTTCCAGGTCGGCATTACGGCCGCCGAACACATGCGCCGCGCGGGAATCTACATGGCCAACCGCGCGTTTTCCTCTGCGCGCGAACACTGGCAGGCCGTGCTCGACGAATTTCCGAACGATGCGAGCGTGCCTGCGGCGCTCTACGGAATCGCGCGGTCTTATTATCAGGAACGCCGTTATGAAGAGGCGCGTCAGATGTACGAGCGTGTCGCGCAGGCCTTTCCCGATACGAAGGAAGGGCGCGAAGGATCGAACTTCGCCGCGTCTTCGTTGTTGCGGATGGGACATGGCGCCGAAGCCGCCGAACGCTACATCGTTTATCTCAACAAGTATCCTAACGGCGAACGCATAGACACCGCGCATCTGAACATCATCGACGGATATCGCGAATCGGGCCGGCCACAGGACGCGATCACCTGGATCGAACGCACGCGGCAAAGATTCGCCGGCACAGCGACCGAAACCAGCGCAATGTTCGCGCGCCTGCGGCTGGATATCACTTTCAGCGATTGGGATCACGCGGTGCAAACCGCAGACGAGCTGCTGCGAAAATCGATTCCCAAGGACTCCAACACCAACGCCGATGAGGTGCTCTACCTCAAGGCGCACGCTCTCGATAAAGCCGGCCGCGCGCAAGAGGCAATCCGCTACTTCTCGATGATTCCGGATAATTTGAATTCGTATTACGGCGGACTCGCGACGGATCGTTTGTCGCGGATGAATGACGGCGCCGCGCGTCAAAAAGCCGACGAACGATTGCAGGCGGTGCGTTCAGCGATTGCGCGCGCGGCTGATGATTATCCGGCGCCGTTTCGCTTTCAGGTAGTGAGCGAGGCGAAGAAGCGCGGTCTTGATCCCCGGCTGGTGCTGGCGATCATGAAGCAGGAGAGTCAGTTCAAGCCGCTGGCTAAATCACCCGCGGCCGCGCGTGGATTACTGCAACTTACGATCGATGCTGCGCAAAAGTATGCGGCGCCGGCTGGCCTTAAGTCGGTCACGGATCAATCGCTGTTTCAACCCGCCACCAACATCGCGATTGGCAGCGAGTACATCAGCCAGCTTTCGCGTTTGTTTGCGGGATTGGCCGAAGCGATCGCCGCGTCTTACAACGGCGGCGAAGACAACGTCGCGCGCTGGCTCGGCCGTACGAACCAGCGCGACGCTGGTGTGTTCACCGCCGAAGTCGGCTTCAGCGAATCAAAGAACTACGTCTTCAAAGTCATGTCGTTCTATCGCGCGTATCGACAGCTCTACGACGCGAATTTGAATCGACGATGATGTAGCGCAAATTGGCAATTTGCGTTGCTACGGCTGTGGACAATACTTCGGCTCGAAGCCTTGCGAGCGCTCCCGCCGATCAAGCACGTCAGGTCGCGGATACGGCCGCGGGATGATTCCCAGCCTCACCAATGCCGCATGGTACTCGTAGCGAATCGTCACCTCGCCCACGGGCTGCCTCTCCAAATCCATACTGATCCATTGCACTCCGTTGCGAACCGAGCGGCCAATGCCCGTCGCCGCTGATTCATCGTCGGGTGGAGGATAGCCATACGTCGGCGCGCTGCGTGTCTTGGCTGAATCGCGACTGGCCTCAGCCGTAGATCCCGTGGAATTGCTAGGTTGCGGGGCGTTGCTACGCTCTTCTCTCTTGTACTGAGGACGAGGCTCGCCAGGCGTCACCGGAAGAATTCGATACGGCGTCCGCTCACGAAAGAACACCGCCGAAATGACTCCCAGGTTTGCGGCCTGACCCAACTTGGCAGCATACGAATTCTGTTCGGTAGTGAAATAGAACCGCCGGGCGTTTTCAGAACTCATTTGCCAGCCGCGCACACTAATCGTCCCGTAGGGTTCGATAACCCATTTATGAGCGTCCCACGCGCTCGTATGCCGCGCATCGATCGTGTTTAGCCCATCAACCGAAAGCGCGACCGCGACTCGCGAGGCCGAAGGGTTGTGAATGCGTACTTCATATTCAGCGTTTTCGAGCGCCTCGATATAGCGTCGCCCGCGGGCTGCATATTCCGTTGTAGGCATGCCATCGATTAGCACTTGGACCGAAAAACCGTTCTCGGCCGCGGCCGGCTCAAAATCCAGAGGCGGCTCATTCATCTCGCCGCTCGCAGACACATAGCGCGATCCAAAACTAAAAACGGCGCCAGTCAACACCCCCAGCGCCGCCAACAAACCGAACCCTGCCAACACTTTCTTCAACATTTCCAAAGTCTCCTTTCGCCGAAAAGACTCTTGCCAGTCGCTTGCTGAACGCCCGAATCGGACACTTCTTGCAACTCGGCCCTAATTAATTCGTAAAGTAGCTTTGGAATTCTTGGCTGTTAGGTTAAAATGCGCGTCGTTTTTTGGTGCCCAGTATTTGGTAATGACGCGTTGCTGGGTTTTAATAGCCGCCAGACTTAATAACGGAATCATAGATGGCTGAATACGTACTGACAGCGACGAAGACCCAGGCGCGCGCGGGTTCGTTTTACGATCGCATTGAGCGCTTCTACGACCTCACTTTCAAACTAAACGGATACGGAAAGTCGCTCGACCAATATCTCGAACGGCATCCGCTGCCGGTAAGTGAAAACGCCAGGATACTCGACGCCGGATGCGGGACAGGCACACTCACGCTGGCCCTTTTGAGAGCGCTGAAATCACCGGTCAAGCTAACCGCCATCGATTTGTCGTCGTCAGTGATTTCCACCGCGCGCAAGTACGTCAACAAGAACAACCCAAATCAGCAGGAAGTGCGGTTCGCCCAGGGCAACGTCCTGGCATTGCCATTCGCGGACGAGTCGTTTGACCTGATTGTGACGAGCGGCGTGTTGGAGTATGTGCCTCTCGAAGAAGGCATCAAAGAACTGGCGCGCGTGATTGCGCCCGGAGGTTATTTCCTGCATTTGCCAATGCGACCCTCCGTGGCCACGAGGTTCTTGGAATTATTATTCCGATTCAAAACCCATCCGCCGGAAGAAGTTGCCGATACGACTGATCGACACTTCAAACTCGTCAGCCACTATCGCTTCCCACCGTTTCAGATTATTGGCTGGAGTAAGTCCGCAGTCCTGGCTCGGAAGATGTAACATAGACTTCAGTCTGTGTATCCTCTCAAACTTTCTTTTCCGACAAATCACAGACTAAAGTCTGAGTTACGTCACTTCGTAATCGAAGTCGGCACCAATCTCAAAATTCGATCGTCGTCCTTGGCCGGTGAGCCGCGCCCGTCGCGATTCGACGTTGAGAAGTAGATGTAGCCGTCGGGCCCTTCCGCAATATCTCGGATCCGGCCGTACTTGCCTTCGAGAAGATTCTCCTGGCTGACAACTTGCCGCCCGTTGGTCGCGACGCGAATAATGCGCTCCCCACGCAAACAGCCAAAGAAAAAGTTTCCTTTGAACTGCGGGAACATCGCGCCGCGATAAAACATGCCGCTCGCCGGCGCGCACGCAGGTGTGTACTCCAGGATCGGCGATTCCATTTCTGCGCGCGTGTCGCGATGATGAATCACGGGCCAGCCGTAGTTCTTGCCGCGTTCGAGGATGTTGACTTCGTCGCCGCCGCCTGGGCCATCAAAGCCGCTCGGCCCATGTTCAGTTTCCCAAAGCAGATTCGTTCCGGGCTGAAAGTCGATTCCTTGTCCATTCCTATTACCGTACGTCCAAATCTCAGGCCGCGCATTCGACTGACTCACAAACGGATTGTCGCTCGGCACTGTGCCATCATCGTTCAGACGCAGCGTCTTTCCGGCTAATGAATTTAGTTGTTGGGCCAACTGGCGGTCCGTGGCATCGCCCGTCGTGATGTAGAGCTTGCCGTCAGGACCAAATCGCAAACAACAACCCGCATGAAATTGCGCCGCTGGGATGCCTTCGATGATCACTTTGCGATCGACTAATCCGCCCGGCGTTTCCCGATAACGAACCACACGCACTTGCTGGCTGCCGGCGTTGTAGGCATACGAGAGATAAAGCAGATGGTTCGAAGCGAACTGCGGATGCAGCGCGATAGACATCAGGCCGCTTTCGCCGCGCGGCTCGACATCCGGAACGACGAAGACAGGCTCAGAGCGCAGCTTTCCATTCTCGTAAGCGCGCACGCGACCGGGGCGCTCAGTGAAGAGCATGCGCCCATCCGGCGTCCAGACGATCGACCAAACTACTTCCAAATTCGGAATGACTGTTTCGACTTTGAAACTCGACTGCGTGAGTTGTGAGCTTTCAATTTCGCCGGCGCCGCGGCCGGGCGGCGGATGGCTACACGCCAAGGCGACGACGGCGATTGAGAATGCGATGGCGATTGACTTCATGTTTGGTTAGACGCACCAGGAAAGAATTAATGTAGTTTGATATTTGACACTTTTTATTTGCGATTGATTTTGGCGATAAATCACCAAATGACAAACCTCAAATATCAAATGTCAAATGATCCCGTCTTACTGACTGATGTATTCATGCAGCAACTTAAGTTCATCGCCCTGCTCGCTGAGTTCAACCCGCAGCAGGTCGCGAATCGAGAGCATGCCGACCCACTTCTCTCCGTCAACGACAGGGAGATGCCGCGTACCAATTTGTTCCATGCGCTCGAGCGCCTGGTGCGGCGTTTCATCGCAACTAATCACCGCGCGCAGCGGGCTCGCTACCGCGCCTAATGAAACCGTCGCAGGATCCTGCCGCGGCACGACCACGCGATTCAGGATGTCGCGCTCGGAAAATACGCCAATCAACCGGCCCTCATCGTCGAGAACACAGACTGCGCCAATTCTTCGCTGGGCCATAAACTCGGCGGCCTCCAGCACGCTGGCCGTCGCGCGCAGCGAATATGGTTCGCGATTGCGGATGACATCTCGAATGAACATCGTAGTGCCTCCTGCTAACTCTGAATTGTTCGGGTACGTCGGCATTATAACGCGCCGTTCCCAGTTGCGCACATTGTTTTCGATTTTGTGAAAGCTCGTACTTGCGGGAAGCTAACCAGCAACTCGATCGATCGCCTCGACCACAGCTTCGGGGCGCGTGAAAATAATCTGGTGACCGGTCTTTGGCAAGACAATCAATTCTGATTGAGGCAGCGCTTCATGCAAACGGTAAGCGTTTTCTTTGGCTGGTACGATCAAGTCTGAGTCTCCGGTGACAATTACCGTAGGCACTGTGATCGTTGAATAATTCGCGCTGAGTTGCGGCAAACTGTCGAGTAACAACGCGTCATCGATCGAATACCACTTAACTTTTTTGGGTCGCGTCCATTCGGCCAGGCTGTGCCGCAAATATTTCTTCGGGACCGAGTCAGGCGAAAACGCCTTGGCGAGATCAGTTCGCACCAACCAGGCGCCCAGCAACGGAGTAAACAGAAAGTTCATCACGTCGCCGATTACGGGCCACGCCGGCAACTTGCTCAGAAACGAAACGCCGTCGTCGCTCTCGTAAGCTGCGGGCGCGAGCAGAACCAGGCCGGAAATGTCGCGCGGATACAACATCGCGTAGGCCAGCGCCAGCGCGCCGCCCCACGAATGGCCCAGCAAAATCGGTCGCTCAACGCGCATTTGATCGAGCGCCGCGCAAAGGATTTTCGCTTGCACTTCGACCGTGACCGCGCCGTTGCGGTTTGGCCGATCGCTGTGGCCGTGACCCGGACGATCAAACGCCAACGCCTGATAGCGCGAGGAGATCGGCGTGTAAAGCCGCGACCAGTCCTGGCACGATCCGGGGTTGCCATGAATCATCACGACCGGTCGGCCGGCGCCCTTAATGACGAAGTGAAGGTTCGCTCCGTCAATGTTGATGAACTTTGACTTAGCCTGCGCATACTCATGCGCGACGCGAGAAGAAACGTATGCCTGCTTCAGTCGGCCGGTGATTTTCACAACGATTCAGTCACGCACGCGCGCGTTTGAGAACTGAGGCAAGACGGAACGA
This sequence comes from Acidobacteriota bacterium, assembly GCA_021323895.1. GTDB lineage: Bacteria > Acidobacteriota > Blastocatellia > Pyrinomonadales > Pyrinomonadaceae > UBA11740. The sequence goes on from JAJPKD010000176.1 coordinate 19,362, forward strand.
GGGGCTTTTCGGCTGTCGTCAGTTTAGACGATTGCGTGAAGGGATAAGTTACATCATTGAACGAATTACTCTAATAGCCTGTCGCGTTAGGATCTGTGCCAAGCCGCCGGGAACCAGGGCGCGGACAATTGCGTGGCCCACGCGCGGCGGAACAGTCACTCCACGCTGCACAAGTGCATACTCGCTTTCCCACCAGCTTGGAACAAATTTGCCCTTGAATCGGCGCAGGCCTTCGAAATTATAAAACGCGCCAAGGCGGCGTGACGCCAGGTCGAGCGCGCGCGTGACGACTCGATGCTGCGCGAGCAAGTCGTTTGCCCCATCGTTCGCCAGAGGCGAAGTCCCTAACGTCGCCAATGCGGCACCTTCCTGCTTGAAGGCCTTGAGCGCTTCCGCCACCAGGAGCGTCGCGGTTCCCTGCGGAGCGTCAGGTTCGTTAATTACGTCCTCGAGATACCAACCCTTGCGCGCCGGAATCGGACTGGCGGCCAGAAAACCGACCAACTTCCCATCGACGCGCGCCGCGAAATAGCGCTTGTAGTCCGCATGCAATAACGGATCGAGCGCGACTAACCAACCGAACGTAGTTCCCGAGCGGCGTGATTCGAGCCAGCGCAGGCAAAGCTCCGCAGTTTCTTTCTTGAGCTGATCGTCCGCTTCGCCAGAGATGGCTTCAACTCGCACGCCTGCTCGTGAGGCTTGATTGATACCGGCGCGCAGCTTCTTCGCGGCATCGCCTCGCGGATTCCAGTTTTGCAGGTCGAAGTAAGGCGCAGCGCCGACCTTGACGGCGGCGAACCCATCCGTCGCCACCATTCGCGCGAAGCGCTCGGTGGTGGGCACGAAAGCGACGGCGCGATTTCTCAGCTTCGCCTCGGCTGCGAATTGTCTGGCCATCTCCGCAGCTTCGTCCGGCGAACACAGGGGATCGCCGGCGGCCAGCCAGACTCGGCCGAACTCGCCATAAATTATCGCGCCATCGATATCGGGCGTGGACCATAATTCAGCGCCCGGCGCGATGCTAACCATTGAATGTGCGTTGTAGCCGTAGAGAGTTTGCAGTCGAAGTAACTCGCCACTCGGATCGGGAGTCCGCCGGCGACGGCGTTCGGCGAGCGCAAAATTTATCCGCGCCTTCATGTAGCGCGCGGTGTAACCTGCGCTGCCACCCGCAGCCAACCACCACAGATAACGAACCGGAATAAACATACGGGGGAATCCCCTTTTACGCCTTGCCCTTCTGTTTAGTCAACTCCACAACTTAGATAATTGTGAAAGCCTTTTGGTTTCCAGTCGATCAAAGTACTCGACTGTTGAATAAATTGACACTGATGAGCAAAGAGGAGGGCTCGCGGTTATCCGAAGAGAGAACCTTGCGCTGTTGGCCGGCGAAATGTATTTAGGTCGTGGTGAGATTCGCTGCCCACCCGGCGCTCGTTGAAGCCGAGGCGTTTAGAGTAAACCTGGAACAATTTTTCCTGTGCGTCCCAGTATTGGCCCTGGCCGCGCATGCGTTCGCCGAAAACGCTTGAGTTCAGCTTGCCTCCGCGCGCGTCGCGAATGCGGCTCAAAATCCGTTCGGCTTTCGTTGGCAGTTTCTCGCGCAGGCGTTTTTCGAAGTAAGTCGCCACGCTGCCGGGCAGGCGCAGCATGTTGATGAAGGCTTTGGTGGCGCCGCAGTCTTTCGCTCTGTGCAAAAGCTCGGGAATGTCGCTGCTCAATCCGGGAATCGTCGGCGCGATGCCAATGCCGACTTGAATTCCGGCGCCAGCCAATTCTTTCATTGCGGCGAAGCGAGCATTTGGCGACGGGGCAAAGGGTTCGACCGCGCGCGCGATGTCGTAGTCGGCAAACGGGATCGAAAAGTAAACGCCGACGCTCGCTTCGCGCGAGAGCTTCTGCAACACATCGATATCACGACGAATCAAAGCAGATTTCGTCACGATGCCGACCGGATTGCGAAAGTCAGCGCAAACTTCCAGACAAGCGCGCGTGAGTTTGTAGTTTGCTTCGAGCGGGATGTACGGATCAGAAGTGAACGAGAAGACGATTTGCTCGCCTTTCCAAGACGGCTTCATCAACTCTTTGCGCAGCAACTCCGCGGCGCGCACTTTCACCACGATCTTTCTTTCGAAGTCGGTGACGGCGCCAAAATCGAGATACTCGTGAGTCGGCCGGCTGAAGCAGTAGGTGCAGCCATGAATGCAACCACGGTAGCAATTGATCGAATAATCAAAGGCTACATCGGGGCTATCGTTGCGGCTGATGATCGAGCGCGTCTCAGTTTCTTCGTAAACTTCGATCTTGGCCGCGGGCGGCTCGCCGATCCACTCGACGGAATGTGAAAGCCACGGATTTGGCGGATTAGCGACGAAACGCATCTTTGCAATTTTGTCCTATCGATGAAACGCAGCATACCGGTTCGGCTGAGAAGTTTCAAGCACGAATTAGCGAACAAAACTTTATTGACAAACTTTGGCGAAGCCGATACAAGTGCGGCGCAAGTCTTAGTTCCTCCTCACCAACTTAAAGGAGGCAGAAATGCGTGCAGACGACGTCATCGGATTGGTAATCGGCCTGGGGATAATCGTGGTGTTTCTCACGGTCTATATTGGCTTGATTGTGCTGGGAGTAAAGACCGCGCAGCGCAAGAACCGCTCGCCGCACTGGTTCTGGTTCGCCGTGCATCCGGTGGGATTGATCATTACGCTAATCGTGATGGCGGCGTTGTCACCGCTGAAGCGCTGCCCGCGATGCGCTCAGACATCTCCACAGGGCGCGCGACTCTGCGGCTTCTGCGGCTATGACTACATGGCGGCGACGCCTTACGCGCCGCCACCACAAGGAGTTTACGTTTCTCCGGGAGGCTATTGACGCGACTAGCTACTGCCGCGGCCGAACCGCGAGGTAGATCGTGTCGCCGCGGCGATTGATCAAGAGCAGCGCCGGCTTTGCTCCGTTCTTGTCGATCGCCGATCGCAGATCATCGACTGATTTGATCGGCTGCCGATTTACTTCCTGAATCACATCACCGCGCTGCAACCCCGCCGCGACCGCTGGACCCGCCGGATCGACTGAATCGATCACAACTCCCTGTGTTCCAGGCCGCAGACCGAGTTCCTGCGCGAGATCAGGAGTCAAAGGCTCGACGCTGACGCCGAGTTTGCCTCCGCCATTCGAACCTTCCGGAGTATTTCCATTTTCGTTTTCGCCTGGAGCCGTCTCCGGATTGAATTCACCCAGCGTGGCGCGAATCTTCTGTTCACGATTGTCGCGCAAAATCGTCAGCGTGACTTCGGTGCCGGGCGCGTTGCTGGCAACCTTATTTCGAAACGCGTTGGTGTCATTGATCGTCGTGTCATTGATCGCAGTGATCACATCGCCTTGACGAACGCCGGCGCGCTCGGCGGCGCTGCCTGATTTGACCGAGTTCACGATTACGCCTTTCGCTTCGGGCATTCCCAGACCCGCAGCGATATCACTCGTCACGCGACTTACCGTTATGCCGAGCTGGCCGCGTCGAACTTTGCCGTTCTTCACTAACTGGTCCATGACGGTCTTCGCCATGTTCGAAGGAATCGCGAAGCCGATACCGATGTTTCCACCGCCCTGCCCGGGCAAAATTTGCGAGTTTATGCCAATCAATTCGCCGACCGTATTCACCAGAGCGCCGCCGGAGTTTCCCTGGTTGATTGGCGCGTCGGTTTGCAGAAAGTCTTCAAAGTTGCCGCTGCCGAGGCCGGGACCCGATCGGCCTTTGGCGCTGATGATTCCCATCGTCACGGTCTGGCCCACGCCGAACGGATTTCCAATCGCCAACGCGACATCGCCAACGCGAACTTTGTCCGAGTCGCCCGGCGTTAGCGTGGGAAGACTCGATGCATTCACTTTCAACAGCGCGAGATCGCTCGGCGGATCAGAACCAATCAACTTGGCGTCGAGTGTTCGCCCGTCATTTAGATCGACGTGGATGTCCTTGGCGCCGTCAATCACGTGATGGTTCGTCAAAATGTAACCGTCGGCGCTGACGATGACGCCCGACCCCAGCGCGCGTTGCAGCGTCTCCCGCGGTTGCTGACCGCGGTCGCCGAATAACCCGAACGGGTCGAACGGAAATGGATTCTGTGTGCGAACGGTGCGGTCCGCGCGAATCGTGACGACGGCGGGGGCGACTTTCGCCACCAGGTCTGCATAAGAATTCTGCGGCGCACCGTCCGGCACCGGCGCAAAGTTAAGCGCGGGATTCGCCGCCTTCCCTTTGCAAGCTGTGATCGCAAACAGCAGCGCAAAACCAATCGCCGCGACCTTTATTTTTTCGGCGTTGTTCACAAGTAATTTGTCGAGATGCATGACAATTCTCCTAAAACATCAAACGAAATAAATGTTGGGGCAGATAAGCTATTCGGATTTTAGCAGATGAGATTTGTCGAGAGGCAAGTTGCCTGTGTGAGGAGGCACGCCGGGAGCGCACGCATCCTGCGTGCGGGTCGCCGTCATCCTGACGGCGTTTGTCTCAGAACGTCGAGCGATAGCGAGTGGTCGGTTCACTCGATCCTTTCGCTATCGCTCGCGGTACGCTCTTAATTCAGATCATCAATCTGTAATCCAATCGGACTCGCACCCGCGCCTTTCAGGCTGTCCAGCACGCGCACAACATCAGCGTAAGGAAGTGAGCGCGGAGCTTTGATGAAGACGGTTTTTTCGATGCGTGCATCTTCGGAAAGGTCGATCCGATCACGCAGTTCGTATTTGTAGTCGTGGTTCTGCTTTCGTTGCTGAAACAGATCGACCAAAGTCGTCACGAGTCTTGACGGCTCGTAAACCGAGCCCAAATCTGCCGTGTGATTAAGCATCAGCGTGCGATCACTCTTGATCGTAACCACCAGCGTATTTATGTTTGCCTGAACGTGATCATCCGGCTCGGGTTTCGAGGGAACCTTCGTCAAGAACCGTTGCGGCTTCAGCGGCGCTGCCACCATAAAGATGATCAGCATCACGAGCAGCACATCGCTCAGCGGCGTGACGTTGATGCTGGGTTTTGCCAGCGCGCCCACACTTCGATTATCGAGACCAGAAGCCATCACGTTTGTTCCTCCATTGGTAAGGTTTTAGACTTCGACTGCGACAAATTGTTCCAACGCTTTCGCATCGCAGTTCGCGATTCAAATGAAGATGAACATTCCGGCTTATCTCGATCGAGTCAAGTATCGCGGCCCCTTAGACGCTGACGCCGAGACGCTTCGTCAGCTTCATCTCGCGCACCTTCGCAGCGTGCCGTTTGAGAATCTGAGCATCCATGCTCATGAACCGATCGTGCTCGATGATGGCTCGCTGTTTGAGAAGATCGTTACGCGCCGGCGCGGCGGATTCTGTTACGAACTAAACGGATTGTTTGCGGCGCTGTTAAGAGAGCTTGGCTTTGAAGTCGCCATGCTCTCGGCCGAGGTCGCAAACACGGACGGATCTTTCAGCGCGCCCTTCGATCACATGACGTTGATGGTGACGCTTGGTGAACGATGGCTCGCGGATGTCGGCTTTGGTGATTCATTCGTTGAACCATTGCGTATCGACGAACGCGGCGCCCAGATACAGGGAGACCGCGCTTATCGCATCGAACCGGTTGCCGATTATCTGGTGATGCAAAAGCGCGATGACGAAACGGGCGACTGGAAATCGGGTTACAGATTCACGCTCACCCCCTATCAATTCGCGGACTATCTCGAGCGCTGCCTGTTCCACCAAACATCGCCGGAGTCCCACTTCACGCAGAATCGGATCTGCTCGATGCTCACGACCAATGGACGAATTTCGGTTAGCGACAAGCGCTTTATCGTAAGCGCCGATGGCGTGCGCCAAGATTATCCGGTGGAAAGTGATGAGGAGTATCGAGACTTATTACGCGAGCATTTCGGCATCGTCATGTGACATTGGCCTCTGATCAAACAACAACGGAAAGAACTGACCTTCCATCTTCTGACCAGATGGAATCGGAGGCACGCCTTCAAGCAACGGCTCATCCGAGGCCGACCGCACGCGATCGCGAAATACGTTGACGACTGCGCCACGCCGCGGACGATCGCTTCGATTCTCAAACGAGCCATGGACCATCAGCGGATGATGAAAGGAACATTCGCCGGCTTTCAGTTCGATCGCGACCGGCTTGAACTGTTTCTTTTGTTCGTCGGTGAGAACCGAGTGAATCGAATTCATGTCGTTCGCCAGGCCGGTGATCGGCAGAAGCTCCCAGCGATGACTGCCTGGGACATAATGCACGCAACCGTTCTCGATCGTCGAATCATCCAGGCCAATCCAGCATGACAGGTGGGCCATCGGTTGCGTGCGCGTCCAGTACGAATAGTCCTGATGCCACGCGACCACACCTCCATGATGCGGTGGCTTCACGAAAAGCTGATCGTGCCAGAAACGCACCGCGCCGCCGAGTAACTGCGACGCCGGCATCAAGAACGCCGGATTCCAAAGCAAGTCGTGGAACGCCGGCGAAATGCGCCAGGCGCCCAGCGCATGAAATAACACCTTCGCAGGATCAGCCGATTCATTTGAATGAAATTCGTAGAAGAGTTGATGGCCAGGATGATTCGGATCAGTTAACTCCGCGAGTTCGTCACGTAACGCTTCGATCTGTTCATCATTCAGCACACGAATGCCGGCGAGGTAGCCATGCTCGTGAAAGAATTCGATTTGATCGGGCGTTACTCGATATCGATTCCAAGCTTCGGCGACTGCCGGCGTCTTGAACAGATTGGCTGCGGGTCGGTGATTTCTTGAAAGGTCCTCAATCATTGCCGGCCTGAGCGCCGTTAGGTGCGACATATTTGTAGCAAGAACGCCGCCCATCATAGATGCGGAACAAAATGTAGGCGGTACTACAAATATTTCGCTCCTACGCAGCTCCACATGATCCGCTCGCTATCGCGAGCGGTACTGACACGGCCTCGCGGTACTGATACGCTCACTTCACCGCCGAGATTCCATCGATCACAACTCGCGCCACGGTTGGAATGATTTCACGTTCGTTCGCATGATCGACGGTGAACGTGACCAGCACGAACTTCGCGCCATTTGGTAGCTCAACATACGCGGCGTCGTGCCGTGTCGTGCTTGTCCAGCCGGCTTTCGACCAGAGCTTCGCGCCGCTGATTCCTTGCAAAGCAATCCCCGTGAAGCCATGGCCCTGATCGTCGTTGTCCTTCGAGGTTCCCGTGTAATCGCGCTTCAGCAACTCCATCATCTGCGCGCTGCGAGTCACGTTCACAGCGCGTCCCGTGGCTATTTCTGACAGCAGACGCGCCGTCGCATCCGTCGTCAGCTTGTTTCGATTCTCGCCTTTCGGCCCGCGCGATACACGTTCACGGCCGTAAGCATCTTCACAGAAAGTCTTCTGATTGACGTTGATGTTCGTGTAACCCATCGACGCGTAATATCGATTAACCGCATTACGCTTGTATTGCCACGCTTCCATCTCCTTCGGCGGCAATTCAAACCCACCGGTCGTCTGCGTCAACACATCGACGACGTACTGCGTCGCTTCATTCGAAGAATCGACGATCATGTCCTTCACGGCGCGCTTCAACTCGTCGGTCTCCTGAATCTTTTTGTCTTCCAACCAACGATGCACCGCGCCGAAATAGAAAAGCTTCACCACGCTTGCGGGATAGACTCGTTCGTTGCCGCGAAAAGACGCTGTCACCGGATGATTTGGATCGCGCAAATCGATCAGCGTGATCGAGAGTTGTTCCTGCGTCAGCTTCTTATCCGCGAACTTCGCCAACGCCGTGCGCGCAGCCTCGTCAACCAGATTCTGCAAAGCCATCTCGCGCGTGGTTGATGTAGCGACCGAGCGCTGGGCAAACGTCGCAGAAGCAGCACAAATAATGACTACAATTAATAGAGCGACCTTATTCTTCATTCATTTTCCTGTCTCGATAGGCCCAAATCAGATAGACGGGCAAGCCAATCAGAATCAGTCCTAAACCAATCGCCGTCTGTTTCGGATTGTCGTATATCGTTCTGAAGATCAGCCAGCCATTCACCATGATGAAAACGATCGGCACAACCGGGTAACCCCAGGTCCGATAAGGCCGCCGCGCGTCAGGCATGCGCCGGCGGAAGATGAAAACCGAGCCGGCCACAAAAACATAGAACAACGTCAAGGCGAAGATCGCCGAATCAGTCAATTGATCGTACGAACCGGACAGGGCAATTACACACGACCAGATTCCCAGTGCGATCAGCGATCGAATCGGCACGCGCGTGCGCGGCGAGACTTTTGCCAAGCCTTCAAAGAACAATTTGTCGCGCGCCATTGCGTAGGGCACTCTTGACGTTGCCAAAATCGATGCGTGCAATGCGCCGAACGAAGATGTCATCATCGCCGCCGCCATCAACGTTACCGCCATTGCGCCCAACAAGCGCCGGACAACTTCAGCCGCCACCGATGACGATGCCGCCTCGCCCGCAACTTGCGTCGGTGTTAACACATGGTAGTAACCGATGTTGACCAGCAGGTACAGTCCCATGACCAGAAACAGACTGATGATTAGGCCAAGCGGCAAATTGCGTTCGGGGTTCTTCACTTCGCCCGCCAGAAACGTCACATTATTCCAGCCGTCATACGCCCAAAGCGCGCCCAACATCGCCGCCGCGAAACCCGCCGCGCCTCCACCTGTAATCGCGACCTTCTCGCATAAGCCGCCAACATTCGCTTGAGTTAAGTGCGACCAGTCGCCGCCGCTGTAGAAGAACGCGCCGAGGCCGACACCGATTAGAAGAAGAACTTTGATCGAAGTGAGAAACGTCGCGACGCCGCCGCTGAATTTCACTGCCGCGCAATTGATGAGCACCGTCACGCCGATCGCGCCCAGCGCCACAAGCTGAAGGCGCGTAAACGGGACGTCAAAGCCGCGCGGCAAATGAAGCGTGAAATACGTGTGATTGAGCCGGCCGCCAATCAGATCATTCAGGAAGATCGCGAACCCGACCGCCAGCGCGGCCGCTGATGCGCTCCGCGCAATGGCGAATTGGGTCCACCCGTAAATGAATCCCCATGGCCGGCCGTAGGCGTCGCGCATGATGCCGTACTCGCCGGCGGCGCGCGGAAACATCGCGAGCAACTCTGCATAAGTAAGAGCGCCTGCCAACGACAGCAACCCGGCGACCAGCCAAACCGTCAGCGCCATGCCTGGCGTGCCGACGTTGCAAGTCATCACACGCGCTTTGAGAAACACGCCCGTGCCGATCACGTTCGCGACGTTGACGGAGATCGCCGCGATCAACCCCAAGCCACGAACGAGCTGGCCAGTCGTAAGTTTTGAGTTTGGCGTTTCGAGTTTCGAGTTCACGTCAGGAGATTATCCGCAGATTACGCAGATTACACAGATTAAGAAACAGCAGGTCCGCAAAGAACCTCAGAAGCGTCAAGAGGGTGGCTAGCTCACTTGTCCTTTTTGTGCCTTCTCGTGGCAATTTCTTCATCTGTGTAATCTGCGTAATCTGCGGATTAATTCATTCACCACACCTCATTAAAAAGCAGATCCTCATAACTATCCCGCTTGCGAATTACTTCCGCCCTCCCACCTTCCCGCACCAGCACCGCCGCCGGCAGAGGGCGTCCGTTGTACGCAAACATCTGCGAGAACGAGTACGCGCCCGAATTCAACAGCGCGAGCACTTCCCCCGGCTTCACGTCACGCGGCAGACGGCGATAGTCAGGCAAGCGGCCTTCGCGCTCAATATCAAAGTACACGTCCCCGGAATCGCACAGCGGCCCCGCGACTTTGTACTGAGCGTCCGGCGTATCGCAAGCACGCGAAGCCGAAACCAGGTGGTAGTACCACTTGTAGTTGTTCATCGACAGCAGCAGGCTGTAGCCCGCATCCGTCAGCAGCCAGATGTCGCCCGTCTCCGGACGCCGCTTGATGTTCTGAACCTTGGTGAGTACGACACCGGCGTCCGAGATGATGCTGCGTCCCGGCTCAAGCAAGATCGTTACTTGATCGAGCAAGTGTTCGGCTTCCGCGGTCCGCGCAGACTCACGCGCCACGCGCAACGCTTCAGTTAACACGTCAGCGGGTTCAAGTGATGCACCAAGCATGTCGCGTTCGTGCTCCGGCAACTCATCAGCTTGCGATCGATCGCGCAGATAATTCACCGGAATGCCACCGCCCAGATTTATGTGCTCCAGCGTCAATCCGGTCTCGCGATGAATCGTCATCAAGTGGTTCCACATCGACTTGAACGCTTCCGCGAACGGCTCGACATCCGGTGTCTGTGATCCAACGTGAATGTGAATACCGCATACGTGAACTAGTTCGGGATTCTGCAAGCCGCGCCGAAACGCATCGAGCACTTCCGAAGAAGAGATGCCGAACTTCGAAGTCAGCAGGGCCGTCTGCAAACCAAGGTGCGAACGCGTGCCAATCTCCGGCACCAAACGCAGAGCAACTCGCGCGGGTGGCAAGCCGGAATTGAGTTCGCTGCGCGCGCGGCGCACCGCGTCTTCGACTAACTCAATCTCGTAAATCGAATCGACGTTGATCGAATAAATGCCGGCGCGCACGGCTTCATCCAACTCTTCATTCGTCTTGCTGGTGCCGTTGAAAATGATCTGATCGGGACGAAAGCCCGCGCGCAGAGCCTTGAACAATTCGCCGCCGCTGTTCACTTCGATGTCGATGCCCGCGTCGCGCACGACGCCAAGAATCGCCATGTTGGAATTGGCTTTCGAGGCGTAGCAGAACTTGATCGGGCGATCGACTTTCTTGGCGGCAGCTTGCAGACGCGCGATGTTTGCGCGAATGCGCGGCTCGGAAAAAACAAACAGCGGCGTGCCGTATTTGTACGTGAGCGCGGTCGCGTCGGCGCCGCTGATGAACAGGTGATTGTTTTCGCGCGCTTCCAGAAAGCCCGGAATCGTCCAGGCCGGAGCGGTGGTTATGGTTGGTGACATTTGAATGAAATCAAGATCTAAATCTGTTTAGATGCCGGACTTGTCCGGCACTTTGTTTGCGGTCAACTACATCGACGGACAAGTCCGCCGTCTAAACACGTTATGTGTGATGATTTACAACTGCGCGATCATCTCCGCGGGAGTCCAGTACGCGCGGACGGTTTCAATCTTGCCGTCTTCGTTCACTTCAATGACGTCGATGCCTTCGAAGCGAACCTCTTTGCCGCTGGCGCTGGTTCCCTTCCCCGTCCACTTCACGGCGGCAGAGTTACCGGCGACGAATATCGAGTCTTCCGTCAACCCAACGCTCTTAAAGTTCTTGCAAATCGACGAAAGAAATTCCCGAATCGCGGCGCGGCCAGTAATCCCTGGCGCGCCGACGGGATCGTAAGTAGTGCCATCTTCGGCGAACGTGTTGGCAAACGCCTCCGCGTCCATCGCACGAATCGCCAAAAAGTACGCGCGCACCGCGCGCGAAATTTTGTCTGGTGAAATTTGATCTCTCATAACATTTCTCGTTTGGAGGCGGCCTAACGGCCGCCACGTCAGGCGGTAGCCCGACTCTAAACAACCTCGGTAGCTGCGTGTTTCGCTCTCTCTTTCTCAACCAATACGCGCCGCAGAATCTTACCTGAAATCGATTTCGGAATCTGCGCGATGAATTCTACTTCACGAATTTTTTTGTGCGGAGCGACGCGCGAGGCGACGTATTCCATGATGGCTTCCGCCGAAGTGTCGAGCTTGGTAACGATGAAAGCCTTCGGCACTTCGCCGGCTTCGTCGTCGCGGCACGGAATCACGGCCGCGTCGGCGACTGCAGGATGTGTGAGGAGCACCGCTTCGAGTTCCGCAGGCGCAACCTGAAATCCTTTGTACTTAATCAGCTCTTTCACGCGATCGACGATGAAGAAGTGGCCGTCCTCGTCCGCATATCCAATGTCGCCCGTATGCAGCCAGCCATCCGCGTCAATCGTGCGCGCGGTCGCTTCGCGATTGTTCAGATAGCCCTTCATGTTCTGTGGCCCGCGAACACAGACTTCGCCCTCCTGGTTTGGACCAAGCTCGGCTTCAGTTGCAGGATCGACGAGCTTGCATTCAGTGTTCGGCGCCGGCGTTCCCACTGATCCAAGTTTCATCTTCGCCGGATCAGCCGGACTGCTATGCGTGACGGGGCTCGTCTCAGTCATGCCATACCCTTGCCGGATTCCGCAGCCAATTCGCTGCATGCACTCCCGCGACAACTCGGGGCCAAGCGGCGCCGCGCCGGAAAAGATCATTCTCAGACTCGATAGATCGTAATTATCAACGATCGGATCTTTCGCCAGCTTCAAAACGATCGGTGGCACGATGTGCGAGAGCGTCACGCGATATTTCTGAATCAACGCGAGAAACTGTTCGACATCGAACCGCGGCATGGTGACGATCGTGGTGCCGAGATGCAGTCCCATGTTCAAGACCACCACCAGGCCGTAGATGTGAAACAGCGGCAGTACGCACAACAGCGTATCGTCGCGATGAAAATAATCGAGCCCATCCATCTGGCACATGTTGGCGACCAGATTGCGATGCGTCAGCATCACGCCTTTCGGCAATCCGGTTGTGCCACTGGAATATGGCAACACGACGAGATCGTTGCGCGGATCGATCTCCACCGGCGGAACTTCGCCGTCGCTTTCGAGCAACTCGGCAAATGGCGTGGCACCGTCTGACTCACCGAAAACGAAAACTTCTTCGACCTTCGATTCCTTTGCCGCAGCCCGCGCTTTGTCACTGGTCATCGGCGCAGCGATTAGAAACTTTGCGGCGGCATCGTTGAGCTGAAACGCAGCTTCCTCTGCCGTGTACAGCGGGTTCAGCGTCGTGTTGATGCCGCCCAGCATCGCGACCGCGTGAAAGATGATCGCGTACTCGGGACAATTGGTGCTGAAGATCGCGAAGACATCGCCCTTCTTGAATCCCCTTTTCGCAAGGCCCGCGGCAACGCGCCGCACTCCGCTTTCAAATTCAGCGTACGTGTAAGCACGTCCGGTGGGTCCGTCGATGAGCGCAGTCTTGTCTTTGAAAGCGCCGATTGAGTTGAAGATAAAGTCCGTGAGCGAGACTTCAGGGATTTCGACGTCAGGGTATGGGCCACGAAAAATCATTTTTTGGAGTGCGCCGTCTTGACGGCGCTTTGTGCTATCCAAGTGGATTAAAGCGGCGTCAAGCCGCCGCCCTCCAAGGACGCGTCACTATACACGATTCTGCTGACCAAACGGCAGCAAAGATGTATATTGACGCCACCGTAATATGGACTTCAGTCTGTGAAAATAATGAGCGAATCTCGCCAACTCAACATCGTCTGCTTCGCGACCTTTTTCAAAGGCGCCGACTTCATGCGCGAGTGCAAAGCGCTGGGATGCAACGTCACGCTCGTCACGAAAGAGAAGATGCTGCATGAAGATTGGCCGCGCGACGTGCTTGATGAAGTCTTCGCTCTGCCGAACGATGCGCCGGTCGAGTTGTTTCTCGATTTGGTCGCGCATATCGGGAAGACCCGCAAACCGGATCGCATCGTCGCGCTCGAAGAGTTCGATGTCGTGGTGGCCGCGCTGGCGCGCGAGCATTTGTGCATGCCTGGTATGAGCAACTCAAGCGCTAAAACGTTTCGCGACAAATATGCGATGGCTGCGCGTGCCCGCAACGGGGGGTTGACGGTTCCGGATTTCGTGCCCGCGATCAATAACGACGAAGTCGCGGAATATTTGGATCGAGTGCCGCCGCCCTGGGTGATGAAGCCGCGCTCAGACGTTTCGGCGATCGGCATTCGCAAACTTGAAACTGCGGATCAAGTCTGGGCGACGATCGAAGAACTAAATAATCGCGAGGCTCTGCGCGAACGTGCTTCGTATCACGTGCTGGCGCGCTTCATTCCCGGTGAAGTCTTTCATGTTGGTTCGCTCGTTCACGACGGCCGCGTGCTCTTCGCCGGAGTGAACAAATACGGCCGGCCGCCGCTGCAAGTCGCGCATGGCGGCGGCGCGTACATTTCGCAGACCATTCCCTACGATTCGGCAGACCGGAAAAAGTTGACTGAGATAAATCGTCGCCTGATCAAAGCGATGGGCATGGAAACCGGCGCGACGCACGCCGAGTTCATCAGGAGCGACGCCGACGGCGACTTCTATTTTCTGGAAATCGCGGCTCGCGTGGGCGGCGCATACATCGCTGACGTTCTGGATGCAGCTTCGGGAGTCAACCTGTGGCGTGAATGGGCGCGCATGGAAGTTGCCGAATTAAACGCGAAGCCGAAATTGAAGCCGCGCAAAGAACACGCGGGAATTATTCTGTCGCTGGCGCGGCAGGAATCTCCCGACACGAGCGCTTACGACGATCCCGAGATCGTCTATCGCGCGAAGAAGAAGCATCACGCCGGATTGATTGTGCGATCGAAGAGCCATGCGCGCGTAACTGAGTTGCTCAACAATTACTCAGAGCGCTTTCAAAACGATTTCATCGCCGTGCTGCCGCCGCTGGAACGACCGGAATGAATTAATCACAGATGCACACGGATAGACACAGATCAGAAAAAGAACTTATCTGCGTAGATCTGTGTTCATCTGTGGCTATCTAGCGATGAAGCAAATCCCCACAAACTGGTTCGAAGACTTCTTTCACGGCATCACGCTCGATCTCTGGCGCCAGGCGATCCCGGAGAAGCAGACTCAAGCGGAAGCTGAATTCCTGACCAAAGTTCTGAATTGTAAGGCTGGCGCGCATCTGCTCGATGTGCCGTGCGGCAATGGAAGATTGTCGTTTGAGGTGGCGAAGCGTGGATATCAAGTGACGGGTATTGATATCTCAAGGGAGTTTATTGAGGAAGCGCAGGCATCAAGCGATCGCGTTAGAACGGGCCCGCCCGCTACCGCAGGCGGTTCTGACCTCGCGGTTGGTACTGACTCTATTGCGCAGATTAATTTTATTCTCGGCGACATGCGGAGCATCGGAGCTGAGTCGATCTATGACGGCGCGTTCTGTTTCGGTAACAGCTTTGGCTTCATGCCCTACGCTGACATGGAGAAGTTTCTTTTGGGGGTCGCGCGAGCATTGAAGGCGCGCGGACGATTCGTCGTTAACACTGGGATGGCGGCCGAATCAGTTCTTCCTCACTTCGAAGAACAGAGTTGTCATGAAGTCGGAGATATCACTACAACTATCAAAGAGCGTTACAACGCTGAAGAAAGCTGCATTGACAGCGAATACATCTTTGAGCGCAACGGCCAGAAGGAATCCCGATTTGCTAAGCACTGGATTTACACCACGGCGGAAATTCAGAGAATGCTGGAGCGGGCGGGATTCAAGATTATTGAGCTTTATGGATCGCTAAAATGCGAACCGTACAAGTTAGGCGCGGAAGAATTATTTGTAGTGTCGGAGCGAGCGTGATGTGGCGCAATTTGCCGATTTGCGAAATCGTGAGCGTGTCGGTACCGCGAGCGATAGCGAGCGGATCATCCAGGCCCTAAGACACAAACGCTTGATCCGATTGCGACCGGCCCGGTTAATGACACGGACATTCCTGATCCGCTCGCTATCGCTCGCGGTACTGACACTCGCCGCCCGATCCGGTCGCCAAAGCTCGCGGTATCAACACACCCTTTTCAACGGCCAGATATCCACGGCGATCGATTCTGCGTAATGCAACAGCGGCGCGCCATCCGGCGTCGCGATGCCGAGAGCTTCGCTCATCGTCGATTGATACGAGTCGAGAGTTGCTTTTTGCAGCGGCCACGGCTCGTGCCAGATCCGCGAACGATAGACTCGATCCCGTCGCACCGAATAGAGGCAATATCTCTCTGTTAGAAAGAACTCCAGTGAACCAGGCCCAGTCTGTGGCAGAGGCTCTCCAATCATCCACTGCGCGGCAAAGTTGGCCGCGGCGCCGTTTTTATCAAACCGAGTCGAACGATAATCGATTACATCGCTCTCCTGCTTCAAAGACATACGCGCGTTGAAGTAAGGCAGGTAATAAAACGTGCGCGCGCCCCAAATCGCCAAAGCGTTCTCCGCATCCAGCGAAAAAAACCAAACGCCCGGCACGCCGTCGTAATGGACGTACGTGCGCACGTTCAATTCGTGAAACGCGCTGGTGCCGGGAATCGGCGGCAGGAACGACGCGCGAATTCCCCACATCGTAAAAGGCACGACGCCAATCCACGCTTTGCCGTCGAATGTATCGATCGAGAGTTGAGAAGGAATTAGCGGACGAAGGATTTCCGGATCGAGCGCCCAATGCATGAAGAGGAGCTTGCCCCAATTCTGATACATTAGTGGCCAGCCAGGTGGACGTTGTCGAATTGCGAGACGATCGATTGTCGGGGAATCGTGATCGTTCACGTACTTTCAGTCGCCGCTATTTGAATTCACAGTAGTTCGGCTGGGACCTTTTTCACAAAAGTCCTGCACCGGCTGAAAAAGCTGTTGGCAGTAACTGTCTTTTGAGAGATCGATGCGCGAGCATTGATCGCGACGCCATTCCGCAGACTTCATGAATTCGGTTTTCTTCGGTACGTCATTACAGAAACCAGGCGTAGGCTTACTCGCATCCAAACACGTGCGCATGAAGATGGCGTTGGAAATCGCGCTCGAGAACCCCGGCTCTTTCTTGTAGCGCGAGATGCTTTCATCGACGCACCCCTGATTGTCTGTCTTGCTGCCGAAGTCCTTTGCTTCGGTGACGACTTCTTTCGCCCGCGCCATCAGCGCGTCTTTGTTGCGCATCCACCAAAACACGCCTGCGCCAACGACGCCGACGATCAGCAATACGACAATGATTGCGACGATGAGTAAGGCTTTGAGCCAACCTGGCATGGGGAACCTCCGATTCTGTAGCGCAAATTGCTAATTTGCGCATCGCAAGTTAACAACTTGCGCTACCGATCACTTCAAATGCTTATCCAACCAATCCAACACCGTGTTGTGCCAGAAGGCTGAATTCGCGGGCTTCGTGACCCAGTGACCTTCATCCGGGAAATCCATGAGCTTGGATTCTACGCCCATTCGCTGCGCCCAGTGAACATTTGCAGCCCCTCAGTCACCGGCACGCGAAAATCAAGATCGTTGGTAATGACGAGAATCGGTGTCTTGAAGTTCGCCACAAACTTATGCGGCGACCAGCGATCGTACATCGCGGGATTGGTCCAGGGTGTGCCTTTGAATTCCCATTCTGGAAACCAAAGCTCTTCGGTCGCACCGTACATCGCGGCCAGGTTGTACACGCCGTCATGCGACACAAGCACTTTGTAATGGAAACGCGGATCGTTGTTGTGGCCTTCAATCCAATTGATCATGTATCCGCCGTAGCTCGCGCCCGCAGCGCCGATGTGGTTCTTGTCGATGTAAGGTTGATTGGCCATCATCGCGACGCCGTTGCTGATGTCGGTAAAGACTTTGCCACCCCAATCGCCGGAAATGTCCGCGACGAATTTTTGACCATACCCAGTTGAGCCGCGCGGATTCGGCAGAAACGCCACATAACCGTCGCCTGCATACATCTGCGGATTCCAGCGATAGCCCCAATTGTCGA
>JAJPKD010000227.1 GCA_021323895.1 Acidobacteriota bacterium
CGAGAGAAAACTCTTGACAGATGATCTTTCGGCGATATATTTGCGTGCAAATTTTGTGCAACGCCGAGTTCACCCGACCTGATCGATCAGGTTTATGTTTGAATGACTCGTCGCTGAAACCTCACTAGTTCTAAAAGGCAATCAGGCGAAGAAGGTTAGCACGTTGATTCAGCCCGACGTACAACTTCGGTGTAAGTCTTTTTAGGAGGATAACCCCAGATGACAAGACCAGCAAGACTGATCCTTTCGCTCTTGGTCCTAGTTGCTTTGTGCGCAGTCGCGATTGCGCAAACGGGAACTTCGAACATTAGCGGCACAATCAAAGATACCAATGGCGCCGTGGTGCCGGGCGCGACAGTGACCGCGAAGAATGACGCCACTGGCGTGAAGAGCACTCAGACCACCACTGATTCCGGTCTCTATTCATTTTCGTCATTGCCGGTTGGCATGTACACGATCACGATCGAGAAACAGGGATTCAAAACTCTTCAGAGAACTAACAACGCGCTGCAAGTGGGCGAGCCTCTCGTAGTCGATGGCGCTTTGGAAATCGGACAAGTCTCAGAGACCGTTACCGTCACCGGCGGTAGCGAGCAACTGCAAACCGCGAACGCCACGATCGGAAATGTCGTCGAGCAGAAGGCGATCGAAGCGCTGCCTCTCAACGGCCGCAATCCGCTCACGCTGCTGTTGCTCGAACCGGGTGTCGTACAGCGATCATTTGGCGGCGCCGGTTCAGGCGTCCACGTCAACGGCGCGCGCGACCGCGCTTACAACGTGACGATCGACGGCATCGAAGCCAATGAATCGTCGGTGCCGAATCCCGTCAGCACCCTTTATCGCATCACGCCCGACAATATTCAGGAATACAAAGTCACGACGAATAACGCGACGGCCGAAGAAGGCCGCAACAGCGGCGCTTCGATTTCGATTGCCACCCGCGCCGGCACTAGCGAATTTCATGGCACTGGATTTTTCTTCCTGCGCAACGAAGCGTTGAATTCGAACGAGTGGTATCAGAACGCGCAGAAGAATCCGAAGCCACTGATTCGCATGAATCAGTTCGGGTATGAAATGGGCGGGCCAATCAAGAAAAACAAGACGTTCTTCTTTGGCAGCTATGGCTACAACCGAGTGGATTTCACGCAGCCGATTGACCAGACCTTTGGTTTTCCGATTGTGTACACGGCCGAGGCGCGCAATGGAATCTTTCGTTACTTCGTGCCCGACCCGGCGAATCCCCTGGTAATTGGCGGCACGACCATCACGCGTAACTCAACCCTGTTAGTTAATCCGAGTACCGGAGCTTTGCTGGTTCCTCTCTGCGCGACGCCAACTTCGCTTAGATGCGTGCGCACTTACGATGTCAAAACTACAGGGCCGACTGGCAATAACACAGCGTCCAGGCCGCTCGATACAACGGTGGCGAGTCTGCTGACCGCTTATCCCAGCCCGAATAACTTTGCGTCAGCGGGAGACGGGTTGAATACGGCTACGTACGCCTGGAATCCTCCGACAGCGGTCCGTGGTCCAGCGATCAATATCCGTGTGGACCACAACTTTAATGCGAACAACAGCATGTTCGTTCGTTACCTGTGGTCGGACTACAACACGCTCAAAGGCGATCCGCTGAATGGCAGACCGCAGGTCTATCCGAACAATCCGCCGCTAGGCGAAGTCTTCCGTCGTACCTCGAACCTGGCAATCAGTTACCGCAAGGTCTTGTCGTCCCGCGTCGTGAACGAGTTAACGATGGGCTACGGGCGCTTCGGCTTTTTGTTTACGCAGGGCGAGGCAAATCCAAAGTGGCCGGATGTGCCGCCCTTCAACTTCAACTCAATCGACGAGCCTTACATCAACACCCCGCGAACTGCGCGATGGGTGACGACACCGCAAGTCCTCGACAACTTGAGCATGGTTCACGGCGCGCACGTATTCCGCGGCGGCGTCAATTTCCGTTTCTATCGGCACGTCGATCAGCGCGGCCAGCCGGGCGGCATCAACGTAACTCCGTCGGTGACTTTTTCCGCGACCACGCGGCCGACGTTCGTGGGGACGACCGGTAATTCAGGTTTTGCCGTCGCGCCGAACATTAATTCGACCGACGCAACGACGCTCGGTAGCATGATTAACAACCTGTACGGATTGCCGGCGTCGATTACGCAAGTGTTCATCGCGGATTTGAAGGCCGACGTCTTTCTTCCCTTCAAGGTCGGAGATAAGGTCAGCCTGTACGCCGAGAAACACAACCTCGATCAGTACAACTTTTATTTCCAGGACGAATGGAAAGTTCGTCCGAACATCACTCTGAACTATGGCGCTCGCTGGGAATACAACCCGCCCGCGAATACCTCTCCGAACGATAACGTCTTCGTCGCGTCATCGCCGATCGTCGGAACGCCCTTACAAGCCAATCCGGTTGTGAACACGCCTGGTGCAGTAAGCTTCGTGAAGGCTCGACATTGGTACGAAGGCAGCTTTGCCGGCGCCATAGGTCCGCGTTTTGGCCTGGCGTGGAGTCCGGATTTCAAGTCCGGTTTCCTGAAAAAGATCTTTGGCGATAACAACAAGAGTGTGATTCGAATCGGCTATGGAATGGCCTTCGACACGATCTCGTCGTTCCAGGTCACGGCCGCGGCCGGTAGAATTCCCGGCCTGGTCCAAAGCTGCACGACGTCTTACAACACGACGGCTTCAGCCTTCACAACCATCACCGCAGGGTGCGTAAATTCGCCGAACATCAACAACACGGTTGCTGGCGGTTTCCCAACTCAACTACCGGCGCCGTCAGTTACGCCTTCGACACTGCTGACCCCGCCGAACCAGTTGCGCACGAACGCGCCGCCGATCACGGTTTTCGACCCGCACATGAATCTGCCGACAGTGCATGAGTGGAACGTCGGCATACAGCGCGAGCTGCCGGGCGGTTTTGTGCTGCAGGCAGGTTACGTCGGGCGTCGTGGTGAGCGTTTGTTCATGGCGTACGATGCGAACCAGGTCAATCCTGATTCGATCATTCCGTCGTTCCTAATCATGCAACAGAATCGGGCAAAGGGTTGCTTGCCATCGGGCGCGTCCGCCGGAACTTGTACTACGGGCGTGGCTCCGCCATTGCTTACGCTGTTGCAAACTGCGGGTGGATTGAGCGCGACGGCGGCAACGAGTTTCCTCAACTCGTCCACGACCACCAGTGAGTTGGACATCAACGGCGCCGGCAGTTTCGCGCGTCGCATCGAAGACAACACGCTGGGACTCAAGCTCAGGCCGAATCAGCAATTTGCGCTGATCACGAAGCTCGATAACAGCGGCGATTCAAATTATCACGCGATGCAGATCACTCTGCGTCGCCGCTTCACCAGCGGTCTCGGCTTGCAGATGAACTACACGTTCGGCAAATCGATCGACAATCAATCGGTCGATCCCGTGGGAGCGTCATCCGGCGGCGGCTTGTCAACGACGAATTCGCGTACGCCAACTGACATCCGAAATTTCCGAGACGAACGTGCCCGCTCCGACTTCGATCGGACGCACGTGTTAACCGCGGCTTCGGTTTGGGAAGTGCCGTTCGGTCGCGGACGTCGCTTCTTGAACAACGGGCCGGGCGTGGTGAATCAGGTCCTCGGCGGTTGGACCATCAACGCGATCTACACGTTCATGACGGGTGAGCCGTTCGCGGTGCGCAGCGGTGCCTTCACTTCGAATGGCAGTCACGTATCACGCGCCGGCGTACAGACCTACGTGCCGGCGACGCTGCAGTACCTCCAGGGTTCTTCGTTGCCAGGGCCGGTTCTATTTAAGCCGGTGGACATCAACCCGGCGACGGGTCAGCCTTACACGTGCGGCGTCAATCCAGCGGTGACTTTCTGTCTGCCAGCGCCGGGCCTAAACGGCGCCGGTCGCAACATCTTCACCGCGCCGCATTACTGGGACCTGGACCTTGGTTTCATCAAGCAATTCCAGGTGACCGAGAAGCTGAAGTTTCAGCTCCGCATGGAAATGTTCAATGCGCTGAATCACCCGAACTTCGATAATCCGCGTGATGCGTCCACGGGGTCGCCCAGCATCAGGTCGAGCGTGTTTGCTTCCGCCTGTTGCGCGACCGTCGCGCCCCCATCAACGCAGACAATCGTCCAAACCGGTGAGTCTGCGCGCGTAATTCAATTCGGCTTTAAGTTCCTGTTCTGAGTAAAGCTGAAGACGAGAAGCGGCGAGGCATCCACGTGATGTCTCGCCGTTTCTATGAACAATGAAGAAGCGAGCCTCTCTGCCGATCTTATTCTCGATTGCGATTGCCCTAATTGTGTCTTCATTTGTCAGGGCAGTTCCGCATCCTGACAAGATGAAGGCGGAAGAGGTAGTCGCTCGTCATTTGGAATCGATCGGTCCGACGAAAGCTCGAGAGGCGATTACAACGCGAATTATGTCAGGCACAGCCCAGGTGATCTTTCGCACGACTCCGTCGGGTCAAGCCGTCGGCAAAGCAGTGTTGGCATCCGATGGCATGAAGAATCTTTTCGCGATGAGTTTCCCGAGTCCGGTTTATCCGCGCGAACAGTTGGCCTTCAACGGCAACAGTTTCATGGCCGCCTTCGCGACGCCGGGAAACCGATCGGTCCTCGGAACGTTCCTGATGTCTAACGACATCATCTTCAAACAAGGGCTGATGTGTGGGGCCTTATCATCCGCGTGGCCCTTGCTGGATGTGCAAGCCCGGCGTGCTGAACTCGATTACGTCGGGACGCGAAAAATCGATGATCGGGTGCTCCACGAAGTGAAATACTCGCCGCGCGGCAGTACTGATGTGAAGATCTCACTTTTCTTCGACAAGGAAACCTTTCGCCACGTCCGCACTGAATACGAGCGGGTGATTCCGGCGCCGATGGGCAAGGTCGAATACACGAATGTCCAGGAGCGGGAAGGTCGTTACAAAATGGTGGAGGAGTTTTCGCTCTTCAAGCCTGAACAAGGCCTCAACCTGCCACATATCTACACCATCAAACTCTCTGTCGATACGGTCAACGGAACGTTCCTTGCCGAATGGACCATCAAGCTCGTTCAGTTCGATTTCAACCAAAAGATCGATCCGAGCGCGTTCAGCGTGACCGCGAACTGAAGGTCAATTGATCCCAGCCAAATCTCAGTTGTAGGACAGAGGCCTACAACCCAATTTCGCTGCAAAAAAACCAAAAATAAAGCTTGACGCAGGCGGCGATGGTTATATACTTGCCGCCATATTTTCGGATAGATATACGAAAAATCATAAATCTCGGATCGTTAATCCCCAAAGCAGTAGCCATTTTCTAGCAGTTAGTTAACTCAACAATCAGTGCCTTGCTGGCGGGTGACGTTTGGATGTCAGGCCCAAACGTTACTTGCGGTGTTATTCCATTTTTCGGAGGACAAAAAATGAAAAGAGTCTCGTTCTTCCTTGGACTAGTTGTTTGCTTCGGAGTTTGGTTGAGTCTCGGCGCAACCTCAACTCGGGCGCAAACAGCTTCATCAGGTAGTGTCGTTGGGCAGGTGTCGGATCCCCAGAGCGCAGCCGTTCCCGGAGCGGATGTGACTTTGACCGATGTTGCTACTAACGGTAAACAAACCGCGGTCACGAATGACTCAGGCCGCTACAACTTCCCGGTTGTTCACCCCGGCATTTACGACATCACAGTCAGCAAGAGCGGCTTTAAGGTCGCTAAGCTGGCGCAACAGAAGGTGAGTATCGGGCTCACGCTGACGGTCAACGTAACCCTGGAAGTGGGAGCACTTTCGGAAACGGTGGTCGTCACGTCGTCTCCGCTCGGATCTGAGCTGCAAACTTCAAATGCCACGATCGGCAACACGATCGATCTGAAACAATTGGAGTTACTCCCGAATCTCGGACGTGACGCTTCGTCATTGCTGGGACTCGCACCTGGCGTTACTCCGCGCGGCGACATTGCAGGCAGCTACATGGACCAGAACACCTTCACGATCGATGGCGGTAACAACACGGATGACATGGCCGGCAACACGATCGGCTACCTGACCAACTTCACCGGAACGGCCGGAGCCCAAACCAACGGCATGGCCTCAGGTGTCGTGTTCACCCCGATCGAGAGCGTCGAAGAGTTCAAGATCAGCACGGTCGGCCAAACGTCAGACTTTAACGCTTCGAGCGGCGCCAGCGTGCAGATGGTCACCCGGCGCGGCACCGAGCAGTGGCACGGTGCAGTCTATGGCTACTATTTCGCGACCAACCACGGTGCGGCGAACTCGTGGTCAAACAATCACACGACTTTCACGAAAGGCATCTCGGTCGATCGGCGCCCCTGCGCCGCGGGAACGACTTTGGCTTCCGGCGACAACAACTGCGTGATGCCATATACGCCCATCATTCCGAACCATCGCAGCCGCTTCGGATTCAGTATCGGTGGTCCGGTTATTCCGTGGAAGTTCGCCGGCGGCAAGACCTTTTTGTTTTTCAACTACGAAGGTTTCCGTTTCCCAGGTAGCGGCACCTTCGAAAGAGCCTATCCCACCGAGGCGTTTCGCAAAGGTGTAATTCAAGTTCCGGATGCCAGTGGTGTCTATCAACCCTATAACTTGAATCCGTTTCCGGTTACCACCGTGGTTGGCAGCGCGGCGACGAACACAGTGCGAACTGTGACGTTACCAGCCGCAGGTACGACTTGCGGAGCAAGCACCGGTTGCGATCCGCGCGGCATTGGCATTAGCCCGACCATTAGTACGCTTTGGAACAAGTTCCTGCCGTTGCCCAACGATCCACTCGCCGGAGATCAGTACAACACGCAAGGCTATCTCTCGACGATCCGCACGCCTTTGACTTCGAATAACTACGTCGGTCGCCTCGACCACGACTTTAATTCGAAGCATCGCTTCTTCACTTCGTTCCGCGCGTCGAAGCTTCTCAACGTGACCACGAATCAGGTTGACGTCGGTGGCTTCTTCGGCACCTCGGTAGGTCAATACAATCCGGTTGCTCCGCGACCGCAGTTGGGCGAGTTGTGGGTGATCGGATTAACGAGCAACCTCAGTTCTCGAGTCACGAACGACCTGCGACTGAGCTACCTTTGGAACTGGTGGCAATGGGCGACGCAGAACGATCCGCCGCAACTTGGGGGACTTGGCGGAGCCTTGGAAATCGCTCCGGCCGGAACCGGATCGACCGCCGAGAGCACGGCAGCGTTGATTCCATACAACGTCAACAACCAAAGCACGCGCCAGCGAGTCTGGGACGGCCAGGACAAGATGCTTCGCGACGACGTTACCTGGGTGAAAGGTGATCATCTCTTCCAGTTCGGCGCGAACCTGCAAAAGAATTTCAACTATCACACCCGCACCGATAATGGCAGCACGATCAATAACCAGGTCGTTTACCAAATCGCCAGCGGTTCGATCAGCTTCCCGACAGGAACCATTCCAACCAACGTGCCCAGCAGTCAGCAGAGCCTTTACCGAAATCTCGCTTCATCAGTTTTCGGTCTGGTTGGTTTGACTCAGGTGATCTACACGCGCGAAGGGCCGACTCTGCAAATTCAGCCGATCGGCACACAAGCGAAAGAGCAGAGCACCATCTGGTATTACAGCGGCTACTTCGCCGACACGTGGAGAGTCAGACCGAGCCTGACGCTCAACTACGGGCTCAGCTACATCTACGAAACTCCACCCGTTGAAAAGAACGGCGCGCAGGTCGAATTGGTGTATCAGGACGGAAGTCTCGTCCACACCAACAGTTTCCTGGCGCAAAGAAAAGCGGCGGCACTCGCGGGCCAGGCGTACGCGCCTATCCTCGGATTTGAAACCACAGGCAATTTGAAGATGAAATATCCGTACAGTTCCTTTAAGAAGGGAATTAGTCCGCGTGTTTCGGTTGCCTGGAACGCGAGTTTCAAATCAGGAATCCTTAACAAGCTGTTCGGCGAAGGCAGCACCGTGTTACGTGGCGGCTACAGCCGTAACTATGGACGCCTGAATGGTGTCAACCAGGTTCTGGTTCCACTGCTCGGTCCGGGACTGCTGCAGCCAGTCACGTGCAGTTTGGCGCTTAGTAACGGCACCTGCGGCACCAGCGGCACCGTCAGCGTTTCGACCGTATTCCGCGTGGGACCAGATGGTTTGGTGGCCCCTTTGGCATCACCGACAACCACGCTGCCGCAACCATTCTTCCCGGGTGTGGCGGGCGCGCCGGTGGCCGGCGACTCGACCGTTTTGGATCCCGACTATCAACCTGAAGTCGTCGATACGTTCGACTTCACGATTCAGCGCCAGATATCGCGCAAGGTAAGTTTCGAAGTTGGTTATATGGGCAAGATTGCTTCGCACATCTTCGAACAAGTCGATATCGACGCCGTTCCTTACATGATGACGCTTGGTGGTCAAACTTTCGCCGATGCGTATAAGAACATGTACCTGGCGATTTGCGGACCGACGCTGGGACCAACCTGCAAGAACAACGCCTACACTGGTGCGGCGCAACCGTTCTTTGAAGCCGCGCTCAGCGGAGCCGGTGGTACCTACTGTGCTGGTTTCGCGAACTGCACGGCGGCCGTCGCGTCGAAACAGCTTGCTGATTTTCAAAGCACCCGCGTCTCGCAAATGTGGGCTTCTTTGAATTCTGCGAGCGGTTGGACGCTCGGTCGTACGATGCTTAGCTCGCAGGCAACTTCGATTAACACCACGACCAGTCTGGGCTTCTCGAACTACCACGCTTTGTTTGCCACGGTGAAGATGAATGATTGGCATGGACTGACATCAATCTCGAACTTCACTTGGGGCAAGGCATTAGGTACGGCACAGATTGCCCAATACAACAGCTCCAACCAATGGCTGGATATTTGGAATCCGCGCGCCAGTTATGGCGTGCAGGTGTTTGATTACAAATTCCTGTTCAGCAGTGGCTGGACGTACAAGCCGACGTTCTTCCGGGGTGCTCACGGATGGAAGGGCAAAGTGTTGGACGGCTGGCCGCTGTCGCCGTTCTTTACGGCCCAGAGCGGATTACCGATCGGCATCGGTTACAGCGAAGGCGGAACCTGCTCGTCTGCTTGTCAGGCTTTTGGCCAGGTAGGCAACGTGGCGAGTTCTTCGAGCGCCTTCGAAAGTGCGCTACCGATCGCACCTTTCACAGGCGGCACCTCAGCTCACCGTGGAGTCTTCGGATCAAACGGTATCGGGACGAACAACGTTGAGGGTATCAATATGTTTGCCGATCCCTCGGCGGTTTACAACGGATTCCGCCGGTGCGTGCTTGGCCTCGACACAAGTTGCGGTGGCGTCGGCAATCTTCGTGGTTTGCCGCGTTGGAACCTCGACGCGACGATCGCCAAGGACTTTAAGTTCACCGAGCGCGTGGGCGCTACCTTCACGGTTCAGTTCACGAACGTGCTGAATCACTTTCAACCCAGCAACCCGAGCAGCTTGAGTCTAACGAGCCCGACGTCGTTCGGCCGTATCACCAGCGCGGTGTACGCTGCCCGGCAGATGGAACTTGGCCTCAGAATTCACTTCTAAGACCAGCTTCAAAGCAACAGAAAAGGGGCCGAGCGATCGGCCCCTTTCTTTTTGCGCGTAAATGTTTGAACTAAGTCAGCGCCAGCC
Organism: Acidobacteriota bacterium; assembly: GCA_021323895.1. Lineage (GTDB taxonomy): Bacteria > Acidobacteriota > Blastocatellia > Pyrinomonadales > Pyrinomonadaceae > UBA11740. The sequence continues at coordinate 9,595 of JAJPKD010000227.1, forward strand.
GCAGGTGTAAATCGCGCCCTGCTCTTTGGCGATCTCGGCAAAGCGCGCTTCGTAGTCTTTGGCGTACTCTTCGACGGCGCGCTTGATCTTGGCGAACAGGCGGCAGTGAAACTTTTCCTTTTCGACGCGATCTTTTAGAAAGAGCATCGCGTTGGCCTCGCCCCAATATTCGCGGTCTTCCCAAATCTCGACCGGATTGCCGCCAATTTGTTTCGCGATTTCGACCAGCCGCGGATCGTTCACGTTGTACCCGTTGCTGAGAAAAATTTTGTTGTAAACGGGCACCATCTGGACCTGGAGATGATAAAGATCCTGCGGCGTGCTGGAAATCTTCATGACGTGACCGAACTCATGAGCGATCTTTGTGGCTGCCAGCACGCTGCCACCGATCAATTGTCGTGTTTCGAATGGCTCGAGCGCGTTCATCACCGGATAGTAAACAGAACTGGGATAGCCCTCGTCGAGATTTGTGCCGAGTACAATCGTGGCTGCGACCAGTTCGCCGGCATCATTCCACTTATATTTTCCCGTACCGGCGCCGTATCCATCTTTGCCGGTCTTGCCGACTGTGATGGTTAGCATCAGCCGCGGATGATGTGCGTACATCTCCCACTGCGCCTTGCCGATGTCAGTTGAGAGAAATTCGCTCTTCCATTCTTCATAACGAGACTTGTACTTGTCGGGAATAATTTCGTGTATCCCACCTGCTTCGCTTGGTGTCGCCGCACGTTCGCGATTCGTTTCGGCTTTAGTTGCGTTGAAGCTGGGCGAAATTAGGAGAATGGTCGGGGCTATCAGGAAAAACACGAAAAGCGATCTGGGCGTTTTCACAGTCGATTCCTCCAAGTGGGTAACTATCAAGCCGCAGGGTTGGGCGAAATTTGTAAACTAATCGAACCGGCAAGTCAACAAAATTAATTAAGCCAAGCCGTCAATCAGCCGCGCCGAGCATTAGTCCGCTTCTGTTTGAGAATGATTTCGCTGTTCTTAAGGAATTCGCAGGTGCCTTTGCGTCCGTAACGATTTCGCCAAACCGTGTCGTCAGTAAAAAGCACACACTGAATCTCCGCGCGCTCAATCGGTCGCGTCTGTGCCTGCTTTTCGGCACTCGCGCGCACGGCCCTGATCGGCGGCGTGCGGTTCTGCGCTTGCAAGGTCGCTGAATGCAGAGGCGGCGTCTTCGCGTAGCTCAGAAATTGATGGCGAGCCAGTTCCGCGCCCGTATTCGGATCCAGGAAGAGGTAGTCCCACGCGATTCCTTCAATTTGTTTCTCGGCATCGTTGCGAATCTTGAGCGAGTAAACGTAATAAACCGGCAGCCGCCCAGGCGTCGCGGGAAACGCACTGGAGTTCGACCCGGCGGTTCGCGCTGCCGGCGTTCCCGTGCCTGCCCCGTTGGAAGCCGTCATCGGAGTGTTTGAGATACTACGACTGGGATCGTTGAAAGCCGGTCCGGTGGGAATGATCGAGGGATCGAAGTTGCGCGGCAGCCTGACTTGCTTCTCCCATTTCAACTTTAAGACTTCGAGTGGCGGCGAAAGAGTGTTGGAGTCTTGCGCGTGGCCCAGGATCGAGCACGAAAATATGAGACCGACTGCTAATCCGATTAGGCCGCTTCGAAATCGCGTCATGCCGGGCCTCCGCTTGGTGAAGTCGAGTAATCTTACTCCTACTTCACGGCAAAGACACGCAAATTCTTTGGCCCAAAAGTGGAAAGGTTGTGGCGGCTCGCTATTCGTAAAGCAGATACTTTCCACGCGTCCGCCGGAAGGTATCCAGAGCATTTGTCCATGCCTGCGTTAGCTGTTCCGCCGTGTCGCCGCGCTTAAGACGTCCAAGCGCATCCGCGTTTACCAGCAGCCGTGCGTATGAATCAACTTTCCAATCCATCGGATAAAGGGAGTGCAGCGCCACTGCGATTTCAATTCCGGTCGCGACAGATTTGAATCGATCACGGTCGGTGATCACGATGTTGACGCCGCCGCAATCTTCGTTCTTAAAAACCGAGGTGGTTGGTTTGAAGCGAATAGGAACGAAGCGCACCCCGGGAATTCGCCTAGCATTGAGATAGCTCGCAAGCTTCTGCCCATCCAACCACGGCGCGCCAATGACCTCGAACGGCGTGTCGGTGCCGCGGCCGACTGAGATGTTTGTTGTCTCGAGCAGACCAATCCCGGGATACAACGCCGCTTCCGTCAAACTGCGCATGTTCGGGGACGGATTGATCCAACTGAGATTCGTCGCATCGAACCACATCGCGCGCCGCCAGTTCTCAATCTGGATCACGCGCACGTCCGCGCCGAGCTTCTTTTCGTCGTTGTAGAGCTTCGCCAGTTCGCCGACCGTCATGCCGTGTCGCACCGGGATAGGGTGGTACGCCGTGAACGAAAGTTTGTCCGCGTCGGCGATCGGGCCTTCGACATCGACGCCGTTGATCGGATTCGGTCGATCGAGAATGAAAATTGGGAGCTTCACTTTGCCGGCTTCTTCGATCACATTTCCCAGCGTCGAAATGTATGTGTAGAACCGCGCGCCGATGTCTTGAATGTCGTAAACCAGCGCATCGAGATCTTTCAGTTGTTCGGGCTTTGGCCGGCGTGACTCGCCGTAGAGCGAAAAGATCGGCAATCCCGTCTGCTCGTCTTTCGCGTCGGAAACCTTTTCGTCAGCGAGCCCGCGAATCCCGTGTTCAGGCGAGAACAAAGCGACCAGCTTCACGTTCAGAGCTTTGAAGAGCACATCGATCGTCGAGCGGCCGGCGCGATCACGTCCGGTCTGATTCGTGACCAGGCCGATGCGCATATTCGCCAACTGCTTAAATCCATCACGCTCGAGCACGTCAATTCCCGTCAGCACTTGAGCATCCGCAGGAGCGGAAGCGCTACTTGTGCGATTCGCGCCAGTGCTAAGGCGCGCCAGACTCACAAGCAATGCTGCCGCAGTGTTTGCCGATTCTTCGCGGGCTTTCGTGGCGGTTGTATCGGTAATTGAACTCGCGACGATCGAAGCCACTCTTCCGCGCAAAGGCCCCACGTCTCCCTTGCCGTCGGGATGGACCCGGTTGCTGAGAAAGATCACGAAGGAATCGCTGGCCGGATCGATCCAAATTGAAGTGCCCGTGAATCCCGTGTGGCCGAACGAGCCTAGCGGAAACAGATCGCCTTTGTTTGAGGAAAACGTCGTCGCGAGATCCCACCCCAGTCCGCGCGCCGCGCCGGTTTCCAAAACTGCCCGCGGTCGCGTCATCGCAGCAATGGTCATCGGGCTCAAGATGCGCACGCCGTTATAGACGCCCCCGTTCAAAAGCATCTGGCAGAAGATCGCCAGATCGTTTGCCGTTGAAAACAATCCTGCATGTCCGGCAACTCCGCCCATGCGAAACGAAGTCGGATCGTGCACCTGTCCCCGAAGCCATTGCTCGCCTTCCGATCCAGCGTCAACTCCGGAGTCGCCTAAGTAATTCATCTGGCCGCGTCGCTTTTCTGTCGGTGCGATACGCGCGCGCAGCGTCGGACTTGGACTGAATCCGGTATCGCGCATGCCCAGCGGAACGAAAATGTTTCGGCGCGCAAACTCATCGAGCATCAAGCCGCTTACGCCATGCGCGACTTCGCCCAGCGCGATGGAGTTGATGTCGCTGTAAACGAACCGCGTACCGGGACGATCACGTAATGGCTCGCGATAGAGACGTTTGATGGCTTCGTCATAACCGGTCCAGCGATCGCGCAGATCGAAGTCCGGAGCAAAGCCGCTCACGTGCGTCATCAATTGTTCGATGGTGATTGCGTCGCGGCCCTCACCTTTCATCTCGGGGATGAATTGCACAACCGGATCGCTCAGGCGAACTTTGCCCTGCTCGATCAAGATCATGATGCTGGTGGTTGTCGCCACGACTTTGGTAAGGCTCGCAAGATCGAAGATCGTGTCGAGCGTCATCGCTTCGCGTTGCGGTTCAACCGCGCGCGCGCCGTACGCTTTGCGCCAGACGACTCTTCCGTGACGCGCGACCAGCACGACCGCGCCCGGCAGTTCTTTCTTTTCGATCGAAGAGGCGATGACCGCATCCATGCGCGCAAGGCGCTCAGCAGAGAATCCCTGGGTTGCGGGCAGCGCGGTAGGCAGTTGCGCGAAAACAGATTGCGCGAAGATCAGCGCGACAGCGATAAGGGACCAAAGTTGGCGGCGCATTTTAGCGGTTGGCTTTCAACTGAATTCCAGTGCCGCGAGGATACATTCCGGGAAGCGAAATCGGCAAACGACCCTTGATATCGTTCTGGCCCAACAGCGCTTGCGCGGCAGCTTCCTGCAAACTCGGCATATCGCCGTACGCGACGAGATAGGTTTGCAAGTTCGGAAAACTCATCAGGATGTAAGGATTGCCAAAGCTGATTCCGATGAGGTGCGTGTTCTTCTCGATTAGTTGATTCAGTGCTTTGGTTCCAGGTTCTGGTAGCGCCACGCTGCGCGCTTGTCCGGTGCGCACGCGGCCGTACATCGAGACAATAACGACATCGGCGCGCGAAGCTCTATCAACTGCTTTAGCGATTTCTGTTTCCGATGAGCGATCGTCGAGCACCATCGTTTCCACCTTCACGCCGCCGCGCGACATCGCTCCGATGAATTGTTGCGCGACGAAGAGTCGATCGTCGCCGTTTGTGATGGCAAGATTGAAAACTTTCGCGCCAGCGCGATTTGCCCACGGCAAAAGCTTCGCATCGTTTCTGACGAGCGTGATCGCGTCATCAGCAATGTCATCCGCCAGTTCGTTCTCTTGCTTGCCGGCGACAACCTTATCAATTTCGTCGAGAGAGGTAACTCGCTGTTGCGTTAGACCGAGATCGTATTTTGCTGCCAGAACTTTTCGCGCTGACTGATCGATGCGCTGCACCGTTAACCGGCCTTTCTTCACCGCGTCGCGCACGCCGCGCATGCTCGCGTCAGGATCGGCGGGCTTCAAGAGTAAGTCGGCGCCGGCTTCGAGAGCGCGCACGGATGCTTCTTCCTGCGTGAAATAGATCGTCAAGCCGCTCATGCTCATCGCGTCGGTCACGATCAACCCATCAAAGTGCAGATCGTTCCGCAAGATTCCATTCATCACCGGCGACAAGGTCGTCGGCATGGTGCCGTTCGCGAGAATCTCGCCTTCGTCAGTCGTGTCGATCGCTTTGATCTTTACGTCGCGCGGGAGCGGTTGAATCGCCGTCGAATCGATCAGCGGAAGTCCGATGTGCCCGGTCATGACCGCGCCAACTCCGGCGTCAACTGCGGCGCGGAACGGAACCAGTTCGACTGAGTTAAGTCGTTCACGTGTGACATCGATTTCCGGCAAGCCGCGATGCGAATCAGTCGCGGTGTCCCCGTGCCCGGGAAAATGTTTGGCCGTCGCGATCACGCCCGCGTGCTGCGCGCCCTCAACAAACGCGGCGACAAACCGCGCCACATCGTTCGGGTCTTCGCCGTATGACCGCACATTGATGACTGGATTGGCAGCGTTATTGTTGACGTCGGAAACGGGCGCGTAGATTTGCTGAATGCCCATCGCGCGTGCTTCGCGACCGGTGAGTTCGCCGGCGCGGCGCGCGTAATCCGGATTTCCAGTCGCTGCAATCGCCATATTCCATGGGAAATTCACCGTGTCGTCGAACCGCATTCCCGATCCCGCTTCGAGATCGGCTGAGATCAGCAGCGGATACTTTGCCACCTGTTGCATGCGATTGCAGAGCACGACGGATTCATAAACCGGCCCGCGGAAGAGAATGATTCCACCGACGTGATTATCAACCACTTGATGCCGCAGCGCTTTGAAGGCTTCGCTGTCCTGATTCAGAAACGTCGCGTTGACGCCGACGTAGATCAATTGCCCGATCTTTTCGTCGAGCGACATCTTCTTGAGTTCTTTGTCGGCCCATTTCAGCGCGTCGTTCGCGGGTTTGCGGGAATACGGCTTCGGTGAACTTGCTGCAGTGGGCGCGCCAGCATTCGCGAAGCTCGTGGCGAGAGCCGATTGCGAAATTGCAACGGCGAAAATTATCGCGGTCGCGATAAGACGAATTTGCTTGAGATAAATGCGTGAACATCTTTATGAATTAGTTTCAGTTGCGGATGTCGTTGGCGCGGCGATCAAACTGACGACGTAACCAACTGAAGAACAGATAATCGTTCCGGTCAAAACGTACCAGGTCCACGCGAGCGGCGTTCGCAGCCAGATGTACAGCATTACCGCGAGGGCGACTGCCATTCCGGTCATCACGCCGCGTTGGTTAGCGCGCTTGGTCAGCACGCCAAGCAGAAACGCGCCCAGCATAGCGCCATAAGGCAGCGATGCGATCGTCAGCGCGGTGTTCAGTACGGATTTCGTGAAAGTCTTCGAGACGATCGCAATCAAAATCAGAATGACGCCCCAACCCACCGTGAACCAACGCGACAGGCGCAATAGGTAATCGTCGCTCGCGTTGGGATTCACTAAGGGTTTGTAGAAGTCGATCACGGTGCTCGACGACAACGAATTCAACGAGCCACTCAGATTCGACATCGCTGCGGCAAAGATCGCGGCGATCACCAGCCCCGAGATTCCATGCGGCAATTCACGAACGATGAAGAACGGAAAGACTTGATCGTTGCTTTCGAGGACGGGCTTCGTCGCGCCCGTTTGATAGTAAGAGAACAGCATCGTGCCAATCATCAAAAACAGCGCGAACTGAAACAGCACCACGAAGCCGCTGAGGATGATTGCTTTCTGACTATCGCGCTTGTTCCGGCAGGTGAGCAGCCTCTGCACCAGCAATTGATCCGTTCCGTGTGACGCCATCGTCAAGAACGTTCCGCCCAACAGTCCGGCCCAGAAAGTAAACGGTACGGTGAAATCAAGTTTGAAAGAAAACAGCTGAAACTTGCCGGCCGCGCCCGCGGTTGATGCGATTGCCGGCCAGCCGCCTGGAACCAGACGCAGCAGCATGTAAGCGGCTAACAAGGAACCGCCCACATAAATGATCAATTGGATCAGGTCCGTCCAGATAACCGCCGCGATGCCGCCTTCGAACGTATAAATCAGCGTCAACAAACCAACGATAATGATCGACCAAAGCCAGAGGTAGGGAAGATTCGGCAGACTCGCGCCAATCACTGCGGCCAGCACCAGCGAAGCGGAAAAAATGCGGATACCTTCGCCAATCGCCCGCATGCAAAGAAAGAGCGATGCCGCAAAGTTTTTCGTGTGCGGTCCGAAACGCTGTTTAAGTAGTTCGTAGGAAGTCAGTAGGTCGCCGCGAAAATAAGCCGGGATGAAAATCAACGCGATGACTACGCGCGCGATGATGTAGCCCAGGACAACTTGCAGGTAAGTGAAGTTGCCGCCCAGTTCAGGCTTCGCATAGTTCGCGTAGGCGATCGCCGGAACGCCGATCAAAGTGATCGTGCTGGTCTCAGTCGCGACGATCGAAAGGCTAATGATGATCCAGTGGGTATTCTTCGCGCCGACGAAATAATCCTTGACCGTGCGTTGCGATTTGCGAAACATCACGCCAAAGATCGTGATGCCCGCGAGATAGGCAACCAAGACTACGTAATCGATGGCTGAGAAACCCATTTAGTTTTTCTCACTCTCCCTCTGGGGTGGGGCAGGGGTAAGGGTTTGCGATGTGCGCGCAACTTCGTCCCTCACCCTAACCCTCTCCCAAAGGGAGAGGGAACTACTCTGTTCCTAACGGCTCTTTAACAACTTCACGGCATCCACTATCACGCCGCGCGATTGCTCCAAAGCGTTCTTCGACTCCTCAAACGATCGACCGCTCTGCATCATGACTATCGAGGTCGGCAAACTCCCTTGAGCGGCGTCGAGTGCGGCTGCCGC
>JAJPKD010000312.1 GCA_021323895.1 Acidobacteriota bacterium
CAGAGTATTCCGGTTTCCGTTGGTCGCTTTTCTTCATGGCTGAGTACGCGGCCATGGTCGTAGTAACTGCGGTCGCGACGACGCTATATCTCGGCGGATGGTATTTCACGTTTGTTTATCGCTTCACTGAAGCGCGCGGGTATCACACCGCGTACGTGGTCATCAGTCTGATAGTCTTTTTGGCGAAGGCGGGACTGCTCCTTTATTTATACTTTTGGCTGCGCTGGACGTTGCCGCGTTTCCGTTACGATCAGTTGATGGACTTGGGTTGGGAGTGGATGCTGCCGGCGGCGCTAATCAACATCGTCGTGACTGCGCTGGGTATCGGCGTGGTGCAGGGTCTTGATGGCGTTCGTGGAATGCACACAATAGTTTCCATTTCCAGCGGCTTGGCATTAACGCCGACGGGCAAAATCATCACCGTTGGAATCGGCATCGCGAATCTGTTCTTGACGGCGGGAATCTTGTCCTTAATTAATTGGCGCTCGCGCGATTTCAATTTGAAGAAGCAGCGCCGGCAGATTCGTTTGGTTGATTTGCCTAAAGGAAAGCCGGCAGTTGCGCCGGTCGAGACGGTGTCAGAAGCCCGACCATGAGGGACGGCAATTCGGACAGCCTGTCTCGCTAGTTTTTGAAAATGGAAAATTAGAAATTGAAAATTTCAAACTTATTCTTATGCCATTAGTTCCTGTTCCCAAATCAACCTTCGCACAGAAGCTGAAGCGCTTCTTCATGGTCGATCTTGTCAAGGGCATGGCCGTGACGCTGGGCTTCAATATTGGCGCGCTCACTGACAAAGATTCAGTTGCAGGGAAGGGAATCTACACCGAGCAGTATCCCAAAGTGCGTGCCGACGTGGCGCCGCGCTTTCATGGCGCGCCGCGCCTGAACATGGATCCCGAAACGCACGACACGCTCTGCATCGCGTGCAACTTGTGCGCGCTGGCGTGCCCGGAAGATTGCATCGACGTCATTCCCATGGACGTTGAAGTCGTCGTCGCCGGCAAGCCGCGCCGCAAGAAGGTTCTCGACGAATTCATCTTTGATACTTCGCGGTGCATGTTCTGTGCGCTGTGTCAGGAAGCTTGTCCTACTTACTGTCTTGAGCTGACGCAGGACTTTGAGTTGGCGACTTACTCGCGCGCAGGCTTTGTGTGGAATCGCGAGATGCTCGAACAGGGACGCGAGACAGTTAAATACACTTCATGATTCTTTCCGGTTGGGAAAGCGTTTTCTTCTGGATCTTCTCGATCGCTGCGATTCTGGCGGGGTTGTTAACCGTCATGGCGCGCAATGCGGTGCATTCTGCGTTGTTCCTGATCTCTTCGCTCGTTTCCGTAGCGGCACTCTTTATTTTGCTCGGCGCAGAATTCATCGCCGGTGTGCAGATTCTGGTTTACGTGGGCGGCGTGATGGTCTTGTTTCTGTTCGTCATCATGCTGGTCAACGTCGGTGCCGAAGAAGAAGGACGTGCGCCGATCTTCAACCGGCCCGCTCAAGTAACCGCGGCGCTTGTCTTTCTAGCTTTGCTCGCCGGCATCCTGGTGATCTACGCGATTCCGAAAGGTTATCAAGCGCTGCAAAAACGTGATGAATCCGCAATGCAGCAAACCAGCGCCAAACGTGCGGCAGAACAAGCAAATATGCCAGCCGCCGCGACGGGAGTGAGCCGCCTGTCATCCCAAACGCAAACTGTGGGCACAGCGCTTTACACAGCGGGCGCGTTGCCGTTTGAAATTGCGAGCATCTTGCTGCTCGTCGCCATCATCGGCTCAGTGATGCTGGCGCGGACCTTGAAACAGGAAGTCGCGGCCGACGATGTCGATCCGGAAGTGTTGAATGAGATGAAGCAGTCTTAGTTGATCAATGAATTGGTTATCACCATCGCTAGCGCTGATGTTTCAGGAAGCAAGTCGCACTTCGACCGCGCTCGAGAGCATCAAGCATCCAGATCTCTCTAAGTTCCTGGTGATCGCTGCGATCCTTTTCATCATTGGCGTCGCGGGCGTGCTGACGCGCCGCAATCTGCTCGTCATCTTCATGTCGATCGAGCTGATTCTGAACGCGGCGAACCTGAACTTCATCGCCTTCTCGCGTTACTTGCAGGACACCGGACGCGGCGACGTGATGTCCGGGCAGATATTCACAGTTTTCATCATCGTCGTGGCCGCCGCCGAAGCGGCCATCGGCCTTGGCATCGTGATCGCGCTTTATCGCAATCGCGAAACGATCTGGGTTGATGAGATTGATTTAATGAAATGGTGAAAGAACAGGAGTCAGGAGTCAGGAGTCAGGAGCCGGGGCGTCGAGGATTGGCGGCCGGGGTTTTCTGTCCCTAGCTCCCGACTCCCGTCTCCTGAAACCTATGTATCGATACATCTGGCTAGTTCCCCTGCTACCACTCGCCGGCGCGGCGATTAACGGCATCTTCGGCCGTTGGTTTCGCTTTTCCGAAAAGTTGATCGGTGGCATCGCAGTCGGAACCGTCGCGCTATCATTCCTAATTAGCCTCACCGCCGTTTACTCGTACGGATTCGGCGGCGAAGCGCGGTGGCCCAACCCCTACGTCACCACTCAAACGGCGTTCAATTGGATTCCCGCGGGCGCGGTCAAGCAGACTCTAGGTGAAGGCGATACGTCGAGAGCGATCGCGGTCAACGGTCAACCGGCTAGCTCTGTCACGGGCCCCGCATCGTTGCTAAACATCCAGTGGAGCTGTCAACTCGATCCGCTCTCGTCGATCTTCATGCTGATCGTCACTGGCGTGGGTCTGTGCATCTTCGTCTTCGCGACTGGATACATGCACGGCGAGACCGGCTTCTATCGCTTCTTCGCCTACATGGGTCTGTTCATGTTTTCGATGCTCGTGCTCGTGATGGGCTCGAACTTCGTGATGATGTTCGTCGGTTGGGAAGGCGTCGGTCTCTGCTCATATCTGCTGATTGGTTACTACTTCAACAAGCAGGAAGCTGCGAATGCTTCACGCAAAGCATTCATCACGAATCGCGTCGGCGACTTTGGATTCATGCTGGCGATTTTCGGCGTTATCGCCACCTTTGGATCTGCGCAGTACACGAACGTCGTCTCACAGGCTGCGGGTTATCCCGTCGAGACACTTGGCCACTGGGGACTGATGTCGTGGATTGCGCTGGGCTTGATGATTGGCGCGTGCGGTAAGTCGGCACAGTTTCCACTGCACGTTTGGTTGCCTGATGCGATGGCCGGGCCGACGCCTGTGTCCGCGCTGATTCATGCCGCGACGATGGTCACGGCCGGGTTGTACATGCTGACGCGCACGAACGTCATCTTTCAGCATTCGCAGACGATGATGCTGGTTGTCGCGTTGGTTGGCGCATTCACTGCGATCTTTGCCGCGACGATCGGCATCACCCAAAACGACATCAAGAAGGTGCTCGCTTACTCGACCGTCTCTCAGCTCGGTTTCATGTTTCTTGCTTGCGGCGTCGGCGCTTTCGTGATCGGCATCTTTCACGTGATGACGCACGCGTTCTTCAAAGCGCTCATGTTTCTCGGCTCGGGCAGCGTGATTCACGGCATGCATCACGAGCAGGACATGCGCAAGATGGGCGGCTTGAAGAAGTACATGCCGATCACCTACATGACGTTCCTCGGGGGTTGGTTGGCGATCTGCGGCATCATTCCGTTTTCAGGCTTCTGGTCGAAAGACGAAATTCTTTGGAACGCCGCCTCGACGACGCACATTCCGCTCGGTTGGTTGGTCTGGCTGATCGGAACGATCGCCGCGACGTGCACCGCGTTTTATATGACGCGCCTGGTGGCGATGACTTTCTGGGGCGAAGAAAGATTTCGTAAGCACGAGCATGGCATGGAACACGAAGGCCACGCTCAAAAGAAAGAGCACGCGACGTCGCATCACGACGCGCACGTTCCGCACGAATCGCCAAAGTCCATGTGGGTGCCGCTCGTGGTGCTGGCGATTCTCGCGACGATTGGCGGCTTCGTCGGTATCAGCACGGCGTTCACTGGCGGCAAAGAAGTTGGCTGGAAGATGAATATCGTCAACTGGCTCGATCCGATTATTTGGAATAAGGAAACGGGACAGTTCGGTAAGGCTGAAGAAGGAAAGTTTCCACCAAACGCGACTCCGCTGCTCGGTAACGAGGGGCCTTTCGGCGCGAACACGAGTACAGCTGAACGTGAACAACTTTTATCTCAGGCGCGTCCGACAAATGGCGAGGCAAAGGCTCACACCGGCTTCAACCTGGCGCACGCAGTCGAATCAAAAGTCGGCAGCGAAACTGCAACCGAATGGGTCTTTATCATCATCTCGCTGCTAGTTGCTGGCGCCGGAATTGGGCTCGGCTTGCTCTTCTATGTGAAGAGCCCGCAACTCGCTGATGTGTGGGCGGCTCGGCTCAAACCTCTTTACGAAGCCAGCTACAACAAATATTGGATCGATGAATTTTTTGGCTGGGCGATTACGCGACGCACGATGGATTTGGCGCGCGGCGTCTTTGCATTCGATTCGAAAGTGGTCGATGGAGGCGTGAATGGCTCGGCCTGGCTGACGCGCTTGACGAGCAAGATCACCGGCGGCGCTGATAAGTATCTGGTTGATGGTTTGGTTAACGCGATTGCCGACTTTGTGGTGCGCCTGATGTCACCCATCGTGCGCGCGGCGCAAACTGGTTTGACTCAGAATTATGCGCTCGTGATGGTGATTGGATTGTTAATCGCGGTCGCCATCTATTTCGTGAAGAGTCTTTAGTGTCAGAAGCCCGAGCGTGAGCGAGGGCTATTTTTAGCGAGAGATGCCCTCCCTTACGGTCGGGCTTCCGATACGAACAAGAGGACTGACGTGTTCACAAACAACATTCTCTCCATCATCACGTGGCTGCCGGTCGTCGGCGCGATTCTGATTCTGGGCGCATTCAAGAAAGATCAGAACGCCCTGATCAAGAAATTCGCGACTGCGTGGCTCGCCCTCGACTTTGTTATTTCGCTTTGGTTGTTTGGCTATGACCGCCGCACCGGCGGCATGCAGTTCCTCGAAGACCATCAATGGATTTCCGCGATCGGCGCCCGCTATCAGATGGGTGCGGACGGCGTGTCCGTCCTGCTGATTATTCTAACGACTTTCCTCGGCGTGCTCGCGGCGTTGTCCTCATGGAAGTACATTCAAAAACGTGAGAAGGAAGACTACGTTCTGCTGCTGTTGCTGCAGACAATGGTGCTCGGCGTTTTCTCATCGATGGATCTGTTTCTTTTCTACTTGTTCTTCGAAGTCAGCTTAGTGCCGATGTATTTCCTGATTGTCATTTGGGGTGGCGAGAACCGTCTGTACGCGGCGATTAAGTTCTTCCTCTACACGCTGGTTGGATCCGTGGTGATGTTGCTCGGCGTCTTGAAGATGTATTTCCTGACGCAGGACCTGGCGATTACCACCAAAGTTAGTCAGGCAACGATCGGCTTGCTCGCGGGAAATGATAATGCCCTGCGGATGGTCAATAGCACCGTGCAGGCTGCGACACAAAGCGGCACCGGCAGCTTCAATATCGTTTACATGCAAGCAATCGGTTCCGTAATTCCGATGGGCACATTGCAGGTGCTTTTGTTCTTTGCGTTCGCGCTCGGGTTCGCGATCAAGGTGCCGATGTGGCCGTTTCACACGTGGCTACCCGACGCACACGTCGAGGCGCCGACCGCCGGTTCCGTGATTCTTGCCGGCATCCTGCTGAAGCTCGGCACGTACGGTTTCTATCGTTTCAATCTGCCAATGTTTCCGAAGGCTTCGATGGATGAAGTCTTCTTCGGCAAGTTCGGCGTGCGCAGCATCATGATCTTTCTGGCAATCATTTCGATCATCTATGGCGCGCTGGCAGCGATGTATTTCGTCGTCAAGAAAGACGGGGATGTGAAGAAGCTCGTTGCGTATTCATCGGTTTCGTCAATGGGCATCGTGATGCTCGGTTTGTTTGCGCTCAACCCGAACGGTTTGAATGGTGCGGTGATGCAGATGATCAATCACGGTATCTATTCGGGCGCGCTCTTCCTGCTCGTCGGCATCATTTACGAGCGCCGTCACACGCGCAAAGTTTCCGAGTTTGGCGGCCTTTCGCATGTCATGCCCGGTTACGCCGCAGTTTTTCTGGCGATGGCTATGACGGCGATCGGCTTGCCGCTGCTGGCGGTTTTCATTTCGGAATTTTTGGCTATGCGAGGTGCGTTCGAAGCAAATCCGGTTTGGGCCGGTTGGGCCGGACTGGGAATTATTTTGAACGCGGGCTACATGCTGTGGCTGTATCAGCGGATGTTCTTTGGCGAGATTGAAAACGAAAAGAACAAGTCGCTGCTGGATTTGAGTGGCCGCGAGTGGGTTTACATGATGCCACTGGTGATCATGTCGCTCTGGATCGGAATTTATCCGGGGCCATTTCTCCGTTACATCGAAAAGCCGGTGAACGCAGCGGTGAGGGCGATTCGTCCGAACTATCCGATTCCAGGCCAGCCGCCTCCGGCAACGACGAGCGCGCCAACGATCACCACGACCAGCGCGCCGGTGCAGATTAAGACACAGCCGTAAGGGCCAAGGGCAAAGAGCAAAGAGCCAGGAGAAAGAGCGAAGCGACTCAAAATGGTCTTTCTATTTCAATCAGGAGTCTTCAACGTCGCTGATCTGCAACTGATCGCGCCTGAACTCATCATCACTGTCGCTGCCTGCGTCGCGCTGGTGATGGAAGTCATCCTGCCTTACAAGCGCGGCAAGTGGACCGCTTATTTTTCTCTCGCAGGCATCGGCCTCGCGCTCGTTTCACTCGGCGCCCAATTCATTCAATTAGGCGGCACGTTCCGCTTTGCGTCTCTGCAGAAGCTATCGCCGATCGATGGGTTCTACGGAATGCTGAGGATCGACGGGTTTGCTCTCCTGTTCCGCGCCATCTTTCTGATTGCCGCGGCGTTGGCGATCGCAATTTCAATCCGTTACCTCGACGTTGAGCGCGAGCAACATGGCGAATACTACTCACTGATTTTGTTCGCGACCGTCGGCATGATGTTCCTTGGTTGCGGCTACGATCTGATTTCGCTTTACATCGCGCTCGAGTTGATGGCGTTGACATTCTATGTCTTGGTCGCCTTCACGAAGCGCGAGCGTCGATCGAACGAAGCGGGCATGAAGTACTTTCTGCTCGGCGCGTTCTCTTCCGGCATACTGCTCTACGGAATGTCGATCATTTATGGCATCACCGGCTCGACCAATCTCGAAGAGATCAGTCGAGGCATGACCGGCGGGAGCGATCTCAAGCCGCTGTTTTTGATCGGCATGGTCGCTCTGGCCGCGGGACTATTCTTCAAAGTTGCCGCCGTGCCGTTTCACATGTGGGCGCCGGACGCTTATGAGGGGGCACCGACTTCCGTCACCGCGTTTCTTTCAACCGGATCGAAAGCCGCTAGCTTCGCTCTTTACGCGCGCATCTTCTTCGTCGCTCTCGGGCCGTTGCAGGCAGATTGGGCGCCGCTGTTGGGAATCGTGGCTGCGTTGACGATCGTCGTTGGGAATTGGGCCGCGATTACGCAAGAGAATTCGAAACGTCTGCTCGCCTATTCATCAATCTCAAACGCGGGATACTTGCTACTCGCGCTGATCGCGAACAACACATACGGAAACGTCGGATTGGTGATCTATCTCCTCGTGTACGTCTTCATGAACATGGGCGCGTTCGGCGTGATCATCAGCCTGCGGCGGCGCGGCATCATTGGCGACAACGTCGATGACATGACTGGCCTCGCGCAGAAAGCACCAGGAATGGCGGCAATGATGGCGGTGTTCATGCTGTCGCTCGGTGGCTTGC
>JAJPKD010000157.1 GCA_021323895.1 Acidobacteriota bacterium
ATGCGTCAGCGTGGCATATGAAAGATCGCAACTTGTAAAATCCGCTGCGATTGCTCGAACTGCCGGGAGTTCGGCCCGTATCAATGTGGTTTCGGAAAAATTAGCCCCATCTAGTCTTGCCTCCAAGAGACTCGACTGGTCGAGGTCGGCTTTCTGCACTATCGCGTCTATCAGATAAGCGCGTCGCATGTCAGCGTCTCTTAGATTCGCGCCACTGAGGTCTGCTCTATTCAACGCTGCGCGAGAAAGCCTCGCCCGAATGAGATTCGC
Organism: Acidobacteriota bacterium; assembly: GCA_021323895.1. Taxonomy (GTDB): domain Bacteria; phylum Acidobacteriota; class Blastocatellia; order Pyrinomonadales; family Pyrinomonadaceae; genus UBA11740. Next base: position 271 of record JAJPKD010000157.1, read on the forward strand.
ACCTCCGAGATTGGCGCCTACCAGATCCGCTCCTTCAAGATCGGCTGCTCCAAGGTCCGGTTCGATCGATGGATTTCGCAGACGCCAATCATTCCAAACGTCAACACCTCGTCTGATCTGTGTGAGATGAGTACTATTTGGCATCGTAAGGCCTACCAACCTCACTGAGGCGCTACCTCATACTCAGGATTCGGCACGCCCATCAGCCACTTATCAAACCAGCCGACAATGTGCTGAAGTCTCTCGATACGATGCCACGGCTGGCCGGAACGTGACAGCTCGTGCGTCTCGTTCGGGAAGCGCACCATCACCGTAGGAATCTTTTTGTACTTGAGAGCGCGGAACATCTCTTCGCCGCCTGAATAAGTCGGCGTGCGCCAGTCGGCTTCGCCCAAGATGAACATCATCGGCGTCTTCACATCGTTAATGTAAGTGATCGGCGAGCGCGCTTTGAAGTCCTCGGGATCCTCAAACGGCGCGGCGCGGAACCAACTCGGTTGGAAGAGAGTGAAGTCCGCCGTGTACCACCAATCGGCCCAGCTTGCGATGTCGCGTTGTGCGACTGCCGCCGCGAATCGCGTTGTGTGGCCCACAGTCCAATTCGTTAGCAAGCCGCCGCCGCTGCCGCCGGTCACGCCGAGTTTCTTCTCGTCGATGAAGCCGCGCTTGATCACTTCATCAACGCCGAACATTAAGTCCTTATAGTCGTCGCCGGGATAGTGATACTGAATGATGTTCCCGAATTCCTGGCCATACGTCGTGCTGCCGCGTGGATTCGGATAAAGCACCACGTAACCTTTCGCAGCCATCCACTGAAATTCGTGATCGAAAACCCAGCCATACGCGGCGTGCGGTCCGCCGTGAATGTTCAGAATTAGCGGATACTTCTTATTCGGATCGAAGTTGGGTGGCTTCTGCACCCAGGTTTGAATCTTCTTACCGTCAAAACTCGTGTACCAAATCTCTTCGGGTTCGGTCAGGTTCAGTTTTGAGAACAGCTCATCGTTGACATGCGTGAGCTGCTTCGGCGTCGCGCCCGGTTTATCCATCCAAAACAGATCGCCGATGCGCGTGGGCGTGGAAATCAGCAGCGCGCACTTCGATCCATCGGGCGTTGCGCGGAAACTCTGCACGGCTTGATTGCCGGTGGTGACGTCCGTTTCTCTTCCTGTCGCGGCATCGAACCTGCCGAGGTTCGCCTTTCCTTCCTTCCCGTACAAAGCGACGATGCTCTTGCCGTCGGCCGACCAGGTTGGCGGAAACCCGCCACCACCGCGCGGCGCGCTGTTGTCGCCGCCGACTCCGCCGCCCAGATCCCAATCGAAATCTGCCGTGAGATTCTTTGGCTGCGCATCCGGCGCGAGATCCATCACCCAAAGATCAGGTTCGGTATAGGAGCGCACCGGCTTGTTTGTCGAAGCGTAGAACGCGACCTTCTTGCCGTCGGGACTGACAGAAAAAACGGCTGCGCCCATATCGAAACTCGTCAGCTTCGTTGCCTGTCCGCCGGAAACCGAAATGAAGTAAACGTCAGTTTGGCCAAGTTCGTAGTAAGGCTCGTCGCGATGATCGGAAACAAAATAAATGCGCGAGCTATCTTTGGCCCACGTCACATTGCCGTCGCTGGAGCGGCCGCTCGTAAGTTGCTTCGGTGTAACTTTGTCTTCGCCCGTGCGCGGCGCGTTGACGATCCAAATATGTGAAGGATGTTTGAAGTCGAGGTAGCCAGAATCGTTCGATCGATAAACCGCTCGAGTGATCACGCGCACGTCGCTTTCGCGCTCGGGTGATGGTTTCGGCGATGGTGACGCCGATGGTGAGGCGGCCGGTTGCGCGCCTGGTGGCGCCGGCACCGGCAAGGTCTCTTTCGCTTTGGCCAACTCTTCGGCGGTTGCGCCGTTCGCGAACGAAATCATTTTGCCGTCAGGCGACCATTGCGAACCGCCCGCGCCGCGCGGCAACGAAGTGAACTGCCACGCCTCGCCGCCATCCATCGACAACATGAAAAGCTGCGGCGGCTCAGGCCGCCCGTCCTTCTCGGGCGAACGCACGAAGCAAATGAACTTCCCGTCAGGCGACCAACGCGGCGACGAATCTCTCGGGCCAGCAGTTAGTTGTCGCGAGTCGCCGGTCGAAGTCGACACTGTCCAAATCGCAGTATCGTAGCCATCTTTTCTCTGATTCACCGTGACGCGCACGAATGCGACTCGCGATCCATCCGGCGCTACCTGGGGATCGGCTATCCAAACAAAGTTGAAGAGATCCTTCTCAGTGATGTTTCGCTTTTGCGCAAAAGCCGGACTGATGAAGATCGTGATCGACAGAAAGACGAACAGGAGACGAGATCGCATACGTTTTCCTTTCGAGAATTAGCTAGGGTTCAACAGCTTCTCTAGTCCACTTTACCGCGCGTATAGCCTCACCACATTCTCAATCGCGCGACTGCACACCTTACAAAAGTAATTCGTGCGCGAGAACATGATGCAATCGACCTGCGGACGATAGTATCCGTGCGCTTCGTAATTCGCGCCTTCGAACGCACCGACTTTGCCGAAGTATTTTTCTTTCGCCATCATCGCATCGACGCGACGCCGGTCTTCACGGAAGAGCGCTTCCATTTCGCTCTCAGGCCGGTTCTCTTTGCGAAGCTGCGCGCGACGCGCCCCGTACTCGCGTTCGTAGGTTTCGAATTCTTCTTTGTTCCAGGGCGTCGGCAAAGGCGTGTCGGACGCGACCAAATCGCCCCACTTCAATCTTTTCTTATCAAGCAGCGCCGTCGCGTTTGGCTCCCAAGGCTCGATGCGATCCGCCGTAGCAGGCGCGTACGCAACCGGCGACGTGTAGTACTCATCCGCCAAGGCCGCGAAGTGATGGCCGAACTCGTGCACAAAGACATAATTCGCGAATGCGTTATCGACGGCCACGGTGCTGTAGAGATTGAAGATGCCGCCGCCGCCGTACGTGCGGCCGTTCGCGAGAATCTCGATGAATTCGTAAGGCGCAAACTGCGCGACATCGCGCAGACGCTTGTTATCGAACGAAAGAATGTATCGTTCAGAACCAAAGGCGTCGTAAGTCGCCAGCGAGTCGCGGTAGATTCCTGTGGAGGGGCGTGATATTCCGGATTGCGCGGCCGGCGGACACAGACCCCAGACATTGAAATCAGATCGATGTTCCTTGAACGGCGAAGTCGAAAACAGAACCGCAATTAGTCGACGAGCGTCAGCTTGGAATTTTGGAATCTCGCGTGCGGTATAGCCATCGCCGAGCAATAGGAGATCAACCTTCTTCGCCGGATCGCCCATCTTCTGAATCGGAATCAGGTTGGCAGCCGCGCGCGGCTTCGAGCGATCGATGAACATGTCTTTCGGATCGACAGTCGTCTTCCAAATCTCGATCCAATTGTTCTTTGCATCGCGCTTCTTAAGCAGAATATCGACTGGCGCATCGGGCGCGGGAAAACGGAGAGACTCGCTAAAGCTGCGCATGATCTTGTTCGCTTCGTCAGTCGTCTCCCACTCGCCATACACAGATGCGAAGCCGCGCGAGTACAGCACGCGTTGGGACTTTTGATCGCGAACCTCAAAGAAATATTTGCCCAGGTTCGTGTCATCAATCGTCTTGGTTATGTCGCCCGGCCAAGGCAAAGGCTCGATGACCACCCGATCCATGCTGAAGATTTCGTGCTTGGAATCGCCGGTATGGAAATAGTCGAGCCGCATCGTCGCGGGCGCGGCCTTGATGGCCACACAGAGAAGTAGCAGCGTTAGAAACCGAGAAAGATGTTTGAACATGAGTTCACCTATGATTGAGATTACCTATCGTTCGTGACCGGCTGCGACGGGCCTAAGACTCGATCAACTTCGGCGCGCAGCACATCAAATTCTTTCTTAAGCACTCCGTATCGCTCAATCGCATCGCGGCCGATTTTCTGATCGACGTTCGCGGTCATGCTCGCCAGATACGTGATGTGCGCCTGCAACCCCGGCTTGCCATAACGCACCGGCTCAGTCAAGAGTTTCGCCGCGACCGCATTGATTCGCGCGACTGCATCGGGGCCGCTGCTGGAGGCGGTCGCTTGTGTATTCCTTTGAAAATCCCGAACACGCGCGACCAGTTGATTCACGCCGTTAACTACCTCCCGCATCCACATGTTGTGTTCGTACTGCTCGACGAGGTCCGCGACCGTCACCCCATCTTCGGCAACGCGTGGATCGATCAGAACGTTGAAAGATTCCGTTAGCGTTGTGCTGCCGACTTTCACGCGTACCTGATAACGACCCGGCGGGACCGTGACACCTTCTTTATTCCGCACGTCCCAAACAACGCGATTCAAGCCCGCATTCTTCGTCACGCGTGGGGGCGGCGGGCCTTGGCGACGAAACGCAGGCGCGTCGGGATCCTCCGCCGCGGGTGCTTCGCCACCTCCAGCACCGCGGCCACGGCCGGTGTTCACCGGCGTCTCGCTGCTGTAAGAGTTCAGCACTGCGCCTTTCGCATCGAGAATGTCGAGCGAAACAGGCGCAGTCGATGCTGCCGGCAAATAATATTCAATCGCCGGCCCAAGATTCGCTGGAGCGACGCGCGTTCGATAACCGTCACGCGGCTTGAACAGATGAACCTCTGTCATGGCGATGCTCGGCGAGAGTTGATGCAACGAGCTGATGTCATCGATGATCCAAAACGCGCGGCCCTGCGTCGAGACGATCAAATCCTTGTTGTGAAGTTTGATGTCGGTGACCGGCACGTTCGGCAAGTTCAATTGAAACGATTGCCAATGCGCGCCGTTGTCGAACGAGATGAACAACCCGAATTCGGTTCCGGCGTAGAGCAAACCTTCCCGATCGGGATCTTCGCGCACGACGCGCGTCGGCCAGTCGGCTGGGATTCCATTCTTGCCATCGGTGAGCCGCTTCCACGTCTTGCCGTAATCATTCGTTGCATAGATGTAAGGTTCATAGTCGCCGAGCAGCCAACGATACACCGCATCGTAAGCCGCGCCTTTGCGATGCGGCGATGCATCGATGTACTGCACGCGTCCGCCCTCAGGCAAATCCTTCGGCGTAACGTTTGTCCAATTCTTGCCATTGTCGCGCGTCACATAGAACGGCCCATCATTCGATCCAGTCCAAATCACGCCCTTTTCCATTGGGGATTCAGCGATCGCGTACAGCGTCGAGTAAAACTCTTCACCCGTAGCGTCACGCGTGATCGGTTCGCCGCTCGCGCCCTGACAGCAAGGCGGATGCGCGGTGAGATCGGGAGAAATTTTTTCCCAAGTCACGCCCTTGTCGCGCGTCCGATGAACGAATTGCGAGCCGTAATAAAGCACATCGGGATCGTGTGGCGACGTCGCCATCGGCGAGACGCGCTGAAACCGGTAGATAAGGTCGCTGGCTGGATTTCCGTAAAGTGATTGGGCCCCGACCCAGTAATTCTTCTCCTGCCCTGATTTCAGATTCATCACGCCGTACTGGCCCTTGCACGAGCCGTAAACGATGTTCGGATCGCGGGGGTAAGGCATGATTGGACCGGTCTCGCATCCGGGACCGGCACGCCAATCGGTCAGGCTCATAGGATCGGCCTGACTGGAAATGATCACTGTCGTGTTGTCCTGTTGCGCGCCATAGAGCTTGTAAGGGACTTGATTGTCAGTCCAAACGCCATAGATCTCGGCTGTCGGTTGATTCATCTGCGTGGACCACGTGCGGCCACCGTCGTACGAAACGTTAGCCCCGCCGTCGTTCGACTGAATCATGACGTTACCGTCTCGGGGACTGATCCAAATGTCATGATTGTCGCCGTGCGGCACGCGAAAAGGCGCGAAGGTTTTGCCGCCATCGGTCGATTCCAGAATCCTTCTGCGCCCGTGTAAACGACATCGGCGTTTGTCGGATCGGCGCCGAGCGTCACGTAATAAAAAGGCCGCTGAATCATCGCCGCGGCGATCTGCGCCGGTTGTGAGTTCATCGCGTGCCAGGTTTGACCGGCATCATCCGATCGATACAATCCGCCGCCGGGCTTGGCTTCTATCAGCGCGTAAATGCGATCCGGTTTCGCATTCGTCACCGCGAGATTCGCTTTACCGATCAATTCCGTCGGCAGACCGTTAGTAATTTTCGTGAAGTGCTCGCCGCCATCCGTCGATTTGTAGAAGCCGCCCTCGCGCGAACCGCTGATGATCGTCCAGGGCTTGCGCTCAAGCCGCGACATCCACGCGTAAACCACGTTTGGATTGCCGGGTTGCAGCTCAACGTCCATCGCCCCAACTTGATCAGAGATGAACAGAACTTTCTTCCAAGTCGCCCCGCCGTCAGTTGTCTTGAACACTCCGCGCTCGGAATTCGATTTGAACGCATCGCCTTGTGCCGATACCCACACGACATTTGGATTGGTCGGATGAATGCGGACGCCACCAATCTGCCCGGCGTTGTAGAGGCCTATGAATTTCCAGGTCAGGCCACCGTCGGTCGATTTGTACATGCCACGGCCGGTCGAGACGTTGCTGCGCACATCGTCGGATCCAGTGCCGAGATAAATCACGTTCGGATCGGAATCAGAAACCGCAACGCAGCCCGTCGATCCCAGAGGAACTTTGCCATCAGTGATCGCGACCCACGAGGAGCCGCCATCGGTCGTCTTGAACAATCCGCCACTCGCCACGCCCATGTAGAAGGTATTGGGCTGCGAAGGTACTCCGGTCACGGTTGTCACGCGCCCTCCACGCGAAGGGCCAACTAATCGATAGTGCAGTCCGTTGAAGAACGCCGGATCAACGCTGGGCATCATCGGCGCGCGCGGCGTTTGGGCTTGAATGACTATTGCAAGTTGGCTTAGCAAGACAGACAGAATGATTCGTCGCACAGGCTCCTCCGAAAATGGCGTGTGTATGGAGTACCGCAGAGTTGAAAGACGGGGTTTAGCAAGAAATTTCGCGGCGGTCAAACGTTTTCTGGTTTTCGGCCGTCGCTGATCGAGATTCAGCCTCGGCTTACGATATAATTCGTCGGCGCAAATCTGAGACTGTGGGAATCCACGTTGCCCGAAAAGCGCATCTTAAAGCATCTTTGAAGTAAAAAGCAGGAGTTACTATGGCTGCGAAACCACCAATGAATCGTTTGAAATCATACACGCCGGGCGCGATCGTCGCGGCGCCGCCGGGAGAGCGCAAGCACCTGCTGCGCCGCTTTTGGTTCCCGGCCGTAATTCTTTTGGCGCTGGCCGCTGGTGGATTGACCGGCATCATCGCAGCTTATCAGCTCAACTATTCGCAAGCTGCCAGCGAAGTCGCGGCGCTCGCAACTTACCGGCCCAGCATCGTCACGCGCATCTACGCCGACGACGGCAAGACCGTGATCGGTCAGTTCGCACTCGAGAAGCGTATCCCGCTCAAGTACGAAGAGATTCCGCCCAACATGAAGAACGCGATCCTCGCCGTCGAAGATGCGCGCTTCTATGATCACGTGGGTATCGATCCGATTCGCATCATGGGTGCGGCCTGGAAGAACCTTACGAGCAATAAGGTAGAGGGTGGATCGACGCTAACGCAGCAACTTGCCAAGAATCTTTTTCTAACTCGCGAGCAAACCTACACGCGGAAGATGAACGAGTGGTTGCTGGCACTTCAGATCGAACGGTACTACACCAAGAACCAGATCATGGAGCTGTACGCGAACCACATCTTCGTGGGTGCGAATGCGTACGGCGTCG
>JAJPKD010000261.1 GCA_021323895.1 Acidobacteriota bacterium
AGTCTTACGCCACAATCCAAAATTTGTTGAGGAGAATTCATGGCAATCATCCGTCCCTTCAATGCCCTGCGTCCGCCCGAAGAGCGCGCCGCGCAGGTCGCCGCCGTTCCCTATGACGTCGTCAACACCGAAGAGGCGCGCGCCCTGGCGTCCGGCAATCCCTGGAGTTTTTTGCACGTGTCGCGGCCCGAGATCGATCTACCTGACGGCACTCCGATCTACAGCGATCAGGTTTATGCGAAGGCGGCCGAGAATTTCGAGAAGCTGAAAAAAGACTGCCCGCTGACGAATGAAGAAACGCCGAGCCTGTATCTCTATCGCTTGATCATGGGCAATCAAGAGCAGATTGGGATCGTCGCCTGCTGTTCAGTCGATGAGTATGACAACGACATCATTCGCACACACGAACGCACGCGGCGCGACAAAGAAGACGATCGCACACGACACATCCTGATGATTCGCGCGCAGACGGGTCCGGTGTTTCTGACTTATCGAGCTCAGGAAAAGATCGATGCGTTGGTCGCCGACGCGCTCACGGGAAATCCACCGCTTTATGATTTTGTCGCGAACGACGATATTCGCCACACGATCTGGCGCGTGCCGAATTATCAGCCGCTGGTCGATGCTTTCGCGGACGTTCCGTATCTCTACATCGCCGACGGTCATCATCGCGCGGCCAGTGCCAGCCGCGCGCGCGCGGAACTGAAGGAGACGGGTTTTGGCTTTATCGGAGACGAGGAATACAACTTCTTTCAGTGCGTCGTCTTTCCCGATAACCAGTTGAAAATTCTTCCTTACAACCGCGTCGTGAAGGACTTGAATGGAATGTCATCGGCAGAATTACTCGCGCGCGTAGGTGAGAGCTTTGCCGTGACTGAAAATGGATCAGCGTCGCCGAAGCAGCGAGGCGCATGGAGCATGTACCTCGACGGCAAGTGGTACGGCCTTGCTTTGAAAGATGAAACATCGCGTCCCGTAGGCGTAGTTGAATCGCTGGATGTGAGCGTGTTGCAGGATCGTCTGCTCGATCCGATTCTCGGAATCAAAGACGTGCGCACTGACAAGCGAATCGATTTTGTCGGCGGCATTCGCGGCACTGAAGAGTTGGAAAGACTAGTGGACGAAGGCAAAGCTGCGGTCGCGTTCTCGCTCTTCGCCACGACGATCGATGATTTGCTAAAGGTGAGCGACGCCGGCCAGATCATGCCGCCGAAATCAACCTGGTTCGAGCCGAAGTTGCGAGATGGGTTGTTGAGTCACGAGATCTGAGAAGCGGGAAGCCTGACCGTTGGTGTTCTTCGCTCCGTTAGGAGCGAAATATTTGTAGAACTGCCGATTGAATTTCGTATTGAGCTCCGTCAGGAGCGACATTAACATGCCGCACCTGACGGAGCTTATTTAGAAATGGAAAGTGCGGCCGGAACCATAAATGTTTGGCGCCTACGGCGCTCAACCTCACGTCAGCGCGGCAAACACTTCATTCGACAACAGGGCTCCGCGGGTGGTTAGCTTTAATAACTCTTCATCGAATTCGATCAACCCAGCTTCGCGCAAACGATCAAGTTCACCATTGAATTCCTCGCGCAGATTGCGTCCGAACCTTAACTCGTAACTCTGGAGATCGATTCCGCGCATCAACCGCAAACCCAGAAAGATCGCTTCTGAACGCGCATCTGCTTCAGTCAATTCAGTCCGTTCGACGATTGGCGATTCACCGCGATCGATTAACTCGACATACTTCGCCGCGTGCCGTTCATTGGCCCAGCGCCGCCGCGCGCCATCGTACGAGTGCGCGGAATTGCCGAAACCGTAATAAGGCGCGCCGGTCCAATACTTCGAGTTGTGTCGCGACATGAAACCGGGCAAGCAGAAGTTTGAGATTTCGTAATGCTCGTAACCCGACGCGCAAACCTGCTCGATCATTGTCGCGTACATTTCCGCCGCCAGGTCGTCGTTTGGCTTGCGTCGCATGCCGCGTTTGATTTGATCGGCGAGCGGGGTGCCTTCGTGCACGTCGAGCAAGTACAACGAAAGATGTTCTGGCCGCAGCTCCAAGGCTTGATCGAGATTTCGCAGCCAGCCAGCCCTCGTCTGCCCGGGCAACCCGGCGATCAGATCGAAGTTGATGTTGTCGAAACCTGCGTGGCGAAGCTGCTTGAACGTTTCGGGGATGTCGCTCGATCCGTGCGTGCGACCGAGCATCTTCAGTTCGCAATCGTCGAAAGTCTGCGCGCCGAAACTGGCGCGATTGATTCCGAGGCCGCGCAGGTCGCGAAAGAAATCGCCTCTAGTGCCGCCGTCACCGGGATTGATCTCCAGCGTCAACTCCGAATCTTCCGCAACCTTAAATCGATTGCGGACAGCCGTCAGAATTCTTTCGATCTGATCGATCGACAAAAGCGAAGGCGTGCCGCCGCCGAAGTAAATCGTGTCGATGAGCGTGGGTGACTCGACTTCCTGCCAGCCAGCGATCTCCGAACACAATGCCCGAACATATCTCTCAGCGCTCGCACTGTCGTACATTCCTGTCGCAAAATCGCAGTACGAACAGCGCGAGCGGCAGAACGGAGTGTGGAGATAAACGGCGGCCGGGCTCATCCGTTGAAGTATAACGTGTCAGAAGCCCGACCGTGAGGAAGGGCTCGTCACGCGAATCTGGCCCTCCCTCACGGTCGGGCTTCTGACACAACGCTAGTCGAGTGTTAGAATGAATTCACTTAAAGATGGCCCGCGAACTCCAGGTCCTGAATCTCAAACCGCGACAGCCGAAGCCCGAATGGCTGCGGATTCGTCTCGGCGATCCGACGAATCAGAATCATCTGCTGCAGCTGATCGAAGGGTTGAACCTACACACGGTTTGTCAGGAGGCGAGATGCCCGAACATCTTCGAATGCTGGTCCGATCGCACGGCGACCTTCATGTTGGGCGGCGACATCTGCACGCGGCACTGCGGCTTCTGCGCGGTGGGCAAAGGTGAGCCGGGCGCGCGCGACGAAAACGAGCCGCGCAACGTCGCCTCAGCGGTGAAGCACTTGAATCTCGCGCACACGGTGATCACTTCCGTAAATCGCGACGATCTGCCGGACGGCGGGGCGG
>JAJPKD010000170.1 GCA_021323895.1 Acidobacteriota bacterium
AATTCGCTTGAGTTGGCTGAGCAGATCGATCTTTTGCTGGCCGAACGCGAAGCAGTCCGAGCAAAGGTTCATAAGGTTCTCGATGCGCTGGCCAAAGCTGATCCGGAAATTGCGGAGGTGATACACGGATGACCGTCGAAGAATCACCAACCATCAAAGTCGAAATTTACGATCAGGCTTATACGGTGCGCTCCGACGGTGATCCTGAGTATCTTCGACAGCTTGCCGAGTACGTCGATCAGCGTATGCGTGAGATTTCTTCGGGCACGCTGACTGTCGATTCACGCAAAGTAGCCATTCTCGCGGCGCTATACATTGCCGACGAACTCCACCAATTAAGAAAAGCTCACGAAGCGGCGGACGAGCAACTCGCCACGCGTAGTACCGAATGTTCAGAGATGCTGGATCGCCTGCTGAAATCACCCCGGTCCCTCGATTCCGCTGCTCGGGCATAGCTTTCGCCTTTCCTTTCGTTATGCGTCACCGCATGACGCGTCAATCAAATGTTAGTTTGAAGTTAAGCAGAGATCCTGATTTTGCATCGGGGATCCGTCCGCCAAAGATTCTTTCAGATGGAGTAATGTTCTGGCGGCCGCCTCGGGCCCGGATTGAGGCTGACGAAACATTAGGAGAGGCTTATGACCAAGAAACTACTGGCAGGTCCACTCGCTCTGACATTGGTGCTCCTGGCTTGCTCTGTGCCGGTATTCGCCGACGGCGCAAGAACCAGCGAACCCCCAAATTCACCGGAAGCCAAGGCGGCCTCGGAAAAAGCGACGAGCAAACCTAATACGAAATTGAAGAAAGACATGGAGAAGTTGTTGGCTGCGGCGAAAGCGGGGAAAGTCGCACCGCAGCAGCAGCAATTTCCGTCCACATCCAGGAACAATCTATCGAAGACGGCGAAGATTGCCATTATCGCGTCCGCGATTGGTGCCACAATTTTTCTCGCCATCCTGTTCCATGATCTAAGCAAGGACTAGCAGATTTAGCTTAGCCTTGGGGCGAAAAAAACGACGCTACAAACCGCCGGTCGCTTGTGTTAGTACCCTCGCGGCAGGGGGAAGGATTCTGCCGGGTTCGTCACCGATTTAAGATGATTGAGCCAACGTCGTTAAAAAGGGAGACCGACATCGCGAGCTAGTGCTTCTCTTCATCGTAAAGAGAAGCCAAAAGATTGCGGTGAAAAAAAGGTTACCCACCTGATTACTCAGGTTCAATTACGACTTCGGAGCGGCCAGGCGGTTTTCCCTCTGCTAATTGAAAGCCGTAAATCGCGAATCGTAAATCGTAAATAGATTTTGTCTATTCACGACATCGATTTCCGATTTGCGGTTTTTGTATTCACGATTCCCGATTTACTATTCACGTCCTTTATGAAGCTTCTCCTTATCGGCGATGTTATGGGCAAGCCTGGTCGCGCGGCCCTGCTCGATCGTTTGCAAGATTTGAAAGAGCAACACGCGATCGACTTCACGGTGATGAATGCCGAAAACGTGGCCGGCGGATTTTCGATTACGGCAGCGATTGCGGATCTACTCTTCTCGTCCGGCATCGACGTGATGACCTCCGGGAACCACATCTTCGACAAACACGAAGTCATCGATTACATAAAGAAACAGCCGCGCTTGCTGCGGCCCGCCAACTATCCACCCGATACTCCCGGCAACGATCTGTGGGTTGGCGAAGTGAAAGGCGTTCGCGTTGCTGTGCTCAACTTGCTGGGACGCGTTTTCACGCAACCTTCAGACGATCCGTTTCGCATCGGGAACGAGCTAGTCTCTTCATTACCCGAGGACGTGAAGGTCCGCATCGTCGATATGCACGCAGAGGCAACCTCCGAAAAAGTCGCGATGGGTTGGTTTCTCGACGGACGAGTTTCCGTCGTGTACGGCACGCACACTCATGTGCAAACTGCGGATGAGCGCATCCTGCACGAGGGTACTGCGTACATCACTGACCTTGGCATGACGGGAAGCTATGGTGGAGTAATCGGATTGAAAAAAGGCGACATTATCCACCGGTTCAGATCACCGATTCGTCGCAAACCCGAACAGTCGAAGAGCGAGGTCCGCATCTGTGGCGCAGTTGTCGATGTTGACGAAGAAACCGGACGGGCTCGATCGATCGAACGGATCAATCTGTCGCATGACAGCTAGGCACACCGCCCCCCGCTCACTGCCGACTGCCTAAAGCGGTGCTTCGTCCGAAGGGACGGGCTCGCCGGCTAATTCCGGGTGGTTTGGCAAAGACAACAAGAGTTCGGCAAATCCTTGTGGGAAAGAACGCACTCGTCCGGTTGAATCGGTGACTACGTGCCCGGTTTCGCCTTCAGCAATCACGACGCCATCCTGTTCACGGATGATTTCATATCCGAAGCGTAGAGATCGGCGACGCAATTCAGTGATGTGAGTCCTCACAATTAGCACGTCGTCGTAGTAGGCGGGAGCTTTATAGCGGCAATAACTTTCGGCCACGACCAGGAAAGCATTCTCGCTTTCTTCCATGTCGCGATACGAAAACCCGCGCGCGCGACAGAACTCAGTGCGGCCAATCTCAAACCAGACAAGATAATTCGCGTGATAGACAACGCCCATCTTGTCGGTTTCGGCATAGCGGACGCGCAAAGCCGTCTCATGCCATTGGTCAACGTCATCGAGTTCTTCGGCCATAAAGTATTCGTTAGCGTCAGGCTGCTTCGGCAGCCCGCCTTCATTCCTGCTTTGATTTGCTGATCGTTTTAGCGGACTATAAGTGCGAATTATGCGGATGTCAAAACAATTTCGTAGCCGGATCGCCCGCATGTTGCAGGCCGTTCGCCGGCACCCCTCCTGCTTCTTATCGGGCCTCCTAAGCGTTCTCGTTTTCATTGCGCCGCTCGCGTCGATATCCACCGCGCAAGCTCCGGCTCAGTCTTCCTCAACGACCAGCGCCGCGGCGCGGAACGCGGCCGTAATCGCCGCTACCCAGGAAGTGCTGAAAGAAACGAGCGAGCTAAGGCAACTTACCATTCTTCGACCGGTGCAAAGTTCGACTCAGTCAAAAACAGAGATCGAACGAGCCGTGATCAAGAACCTCGATGAAGAAACTTCGCCAGCCGATCTGCATGGCAGTGAAATGATGCTGAAGAAACTCGGATTGGCGCCGCCTGATTTTCAGTATCGCGCATTGATGATTCGTTTGCTGACCGAGCAGGTGGCCGGTTATTACGAGCCAAAGACTCAGCAGTTTCACCTCGCCGACTGGATCGACGTCGATGGGCAAAAGCCGATCATGGCGCATGAGCTGACGCACGCGCTTCAGGATCAGCATTTCAATTTGCGCCGCTTTGAGGATTGGCCCAAGGGTGATTCGGATGCGGAACTTGCAGCGCACGCGTTGATCGAAGGCGATGCGACGTTGGCGATGGCACTGTACGTGGCAAGCAATCCGTTTCGCGCGCTGGCTTTTTTGAAGTCGATGGGCGCAACCGGCATCGCGACCGAGGAGTTGGACAAAGCGCCGCGCGCGCTGCGCGAAACGCTGCTGTTTCCGTATCAGGAAGGAATGAATTGGACGCGCGTGCTTTACAAGAATGGCGGGTGGAAACAAGTGTCCGATGCGTTCACGACTCTGCCGCAATCGACCGAGCAGATTCTGCACACGGACAAGTATTTCGCGCATGAAGCGCCGGTCAAGATTACGTTGCCTGATCTTACTTCGTCATTGAATCGCCGACGAGAGAGGTCATGGAAACGCATCGCCACCGACGTCAACGGCGAGTGGGGCGCTTACTTGATTCTCGATCAATTTCTGAAAGCGCCGGCCGAGTCGCGGCGTGCGGCGGCGGGTTGGGGCGGTGACCGTTGCGCGCTTTATGAGAATGGAAAGGGCGCCCTGGTGTACGTGTCTGTCTCGACCTGGGACACGCCAAACGATGCCCGCGAGTTCTTCACTGCTTACGTGAAGCGAACGCAGCTGCGTTATCCAGATGCGGCGTCTGTTGGTGCGCCGACGGATGATTCTTCCAAACACTTTCGCACGAGCGAGGGTTTGGTCTCAATTGCGATCAATGGTTTGCGCGTGGTTATTTTGGAAGGCGCTCCAGATGACGCGATTCTTCGATCGCTGCTGAAAGCTCTCGGATGAGCTCGATTAGGTGCGTTGAGATGCACCCGCAAGTGTGGTATTTTCGGCTGGATTAATTCATAACAGGACCTAAGCAGTGGCAGCGAAGTGACTTCCGGGTCTCAAAGCATGCAGGCGAAATTCACCGTCAAACCTCTCTCGAGGCTCCCAGCGAAACCTCCCGCCATAACTTCAGAGAAGAACAAAGACGTTCAGTCCCGCGGCCGCTTGCGCGAGTTGACCACAGAGTTGCGCGCGCTTGAGACGAAGCTTCGCGCCGGCGGCGGGCCCGACAAAATTGAGAAGCAACATCAACAAGGGAAGCTGACTGCGCGTGAGCGAATCGATTTGCTGCTCGATAAAGATTCCTACCGGCAAGAAATCGGATTACTGGTCGCGTTCGATCAGTACGATGGCGGCGCGCCGGGCGCCGGAGTTGTCACCACTGTCGGGCGAGTCAAGGGCAGGGAAGTCGTCGTCGTGGCGAATGACGCGACGGTGAAAGCCGGATCGTGGTGGCCTGAGACAATCAAGAAAATTCTGCGCGCGCAGGAAATTGCGATGCGCTCGCACGTCCCCATCATCTATCTGGTCGATTCGGCGGGCGTGAATCTGCCTTATCAAGGTGGCGTGTTCCCTGGTGAATATGGCGCGTCGCGGATCTTCTATTACAACTCGATCATGCGGCGTTATTTGAAAGTCCCTCAGATTTCCGCGGTGATGGGGCCATGCATTGCCGGCGGCGCGTATCTGCCGGCGCTGTCCGACATCATCATCATGGTCGAAAAGACTTCGTTCATGGGATTAGGCGGCGCGAATTTGGTGAAAGGCGCGACCGGCCAAACTATCGACAACGAAACGCTCGGCGGCGCGCTGGCGCACAACGAAATTTCTGGTGTCGCGCATTATCGCGTAAAGAATGACGAGGAAGCCATCGCGAAGATTCGGGAGTTCGTCGGGGAATTGCCAAGGAAGGAGTCAGGAGTCAGGAGTCGGGAGTCGGGAGTAGAACCAAAAACACCGGAAGAAAGGATCTACGATCTCCTTCCCGAAGATCATCGCCAGCACTACGACCTGCGCGCGGTGCTTGATTGCCTGCTCGACGAAGGTCATCTCGACGAATTTCAAGCGGACTACGCGAAGGAAATCATCACCGGTCACGCGCAGATTCGCGGAATCCAGGTTGGTGTGATCGCAAATGCCCGAGGGATGTTTCGCGATCCGGCTGGTGGGCCACCGAAATTCGGCGGCATCATCTACACAGAATCGGCAGAGAAGGTCGCGTACTTTATCGACACCTGTAATCGACACGGCACGCCGCTCGTTTTCATCCAGGACGTTTCCGGCTTCATGGTTGGTTCCGAGGCTGAGCATTCCGGAATTATTCGCGCCGGTGCTCGCTTCGTGGAAGCGATGGCCACCGCGGCGGTGCCGAAGATCGTGCTGACCCTCAATCACGCGTCCGGCGCGGGTTACTACGCCATGGCCGGTCAGGGCTTCGATCCGGATTTCATTTTCAGTTGGCCCACCGGACGCATGGGCGTCATGGAAGGCGAGTCGGCGGTGCAGGCGACGTTCGGAAGTCAACTCCAGGAATTGAAAGTAAAAGGCAATGAGCCAAGTGACAAACTAATTTCTGAGATGCAGAAGGTTCGGGATACTTACGAGCGAGACCTCGATGCGAAATACGCAGCGGCGCGCGGCTTTGTCGATGCGGTGATTGCGCCGGAAGAGACTCGCGACGCGTTAGAGCTTGCATTACGCGTAAGTTTGCATTATTCAGGTCCGCATCTGGGACAATTCATTTTGCCGGCTTCATTAACTTAGCGTTTGTTCGCAGAGCTTTATTTTGCAGCAACAAAGGAGAAGAACCGTGAGAAAGAGCACCATCTATCTTTTCGGCTTGAGCGCTGTCGTGCTGGTGATCGCAGCGATGGCCACCGCAGGATTCGTGGTTTCGGCGCAGAATTCAAACTCGTCAACTACGATGACCGGCAACTCAAATACCGGCAAGGCCAAGCCGCGACATCGTCGCCCGAGAAAGCCGGCGACTACAACCGGCGATACCAGCATGGCGGCAATGCCGCAGAAAACTGGCAAGTGTGATCCGACCCAACAGGAGCAGACTGATCTATCCGGAACCTACGTCGGTAAAGCGACGCACGGCAAAACACCGCCAGTTGAAGCGACGCTGACGATTACCGGGAACAACTTCTCGATGACGTCGGGTTCGGAAACTCACTCGGGCCGCATGACGGCGGTGACCACGTGTGGATACACGGCCGTCACCATGATGATGGGTGACATGACGCCGGTGACGCCGAGCCCAAACCCGCCGCCGATGAACAAAGCGATGTCGATGCGCGCCAAGAAAGTCGGCGACAAACTCATGTTGACCAGCGTGCCGGGCGAGCCCATGGAAGTGAAGTTCGTCACCAACGGGATGGGCATGGGGATGAAGCCGCGCAAGCATCGCTCGATGACGAAGAAGACAACGACTTCGGCGCCCGCGAAAACAACGCCGTAACGAAGTTCGATTTGAGTTGATTATCAGGCACGGGATCGTGGCGGCGAGACAGCGTCGAGAGACTCTCGGTCGCGCGCGTTTCGGTTCCCGTGTCTTGCCGTGTTTGGAATGAAACAGAAAATCAGAGTTGCGGCCGGTCAGGGCTTTTGGGGCGATTTGCTCGATGCACCGGTGCGCCAGGTTGAGGGCGGGCCGATTGATTACTTGATGCTTGACTATCTGGCTGAAGTCACGATGTCGATCATGCAAAAGCAGAAGGCGCGCGACCCTAACGCTGGTTACGCGCGCGACTTCGTGCCGCTGATGAAGCGGATCTTACCGACTTGCGTGGAACGAAACATCAAAGTTACGGCAAACGCCGGCGGCGTAAACGTGCGAGCCTGCGCTGACGCGGTGCGAGAAGTTGCGCGTGAATTAGGTTTGGCAGGCAAGCTGAAGATCGGCATTGTCACGGGCGACGACATTCTCGAGCGCGTCGATGATTTGATCGGCCGCGGGATTGAGTTACGTAACATGGACACAGGCGAGCCGCTCAGCTCAGTTCGCGATCGCATTCAAAGCGCGAATGCTTATCTCGGGGCTGCGCCGATCGTTGAAGCGTTGAAAGAGGGCGCTCAAGTTGTTATCACCGGACGCGTGACGGATACAGGACTGACGCTCGGTCCGTTGATGCACGAGTTTGGCTGGGCGGCGGACGATTGGGACAAGTTGGCGGCCGGGACTATCGCCGGTCACATCATCGAGTGCGGCGCGCAATGCTCCGGCGGCAACTGCCAATACGATTGGCAGAACATTCCTGACATGGCGAACGTCGGCTTTCCGATAGCCGAGGCTTCGCCTGATGCGACCTTCGTGATTACCAAGCACGACGGCACGGGTGGTCGCGTGAACGTTCAATCGGTAAAGGAACAACTCGTTTACGAGATGGGTGATCCCTACGAGTACATCACGCCAGATTGCGTTGCTGATTTCACGACGATTCACCTCGCCGACGATGGCGCGGATCGCGTTCGTGTGTTCGGCATCAAAGGACGATCTGCGACCGACTCGCTGAAGGTGTCGATCAGTTATTCGGCTGGATACAAAGCGGTCGGAACTTTGGTTTACGCCTGGCCTGACGCCTATGCGAAGGCGAAAGCCGCGGATCAAATTTTGCGCATGCGGCTGGATCGGCTGGGACTAAGATTCGATCAAGTGCTGACCGAGTTCGTAGGCGCGAACGCGACGCACGGCATTCTTGCCGGAGAGCCTTCGACTGATATTGCTGAAGTGCAGTTGCGCGTCGGTGTGCGCGGAAACGATCGCGCCGCCATTGAAAGGTTCACGAAGGAAATTGCGCCGTTGATCTTAACCGGTACGCCCGCCGTGACAGGATTTGCCGGCGGACGCCCAAAAGTAGAAGAGATCGTCGCTTACTGGCCGGCATTAATTCCGAAGAGTGAGATCAAATCTCAGGTTGAAATCCTCGACGTTTAGTCTGATCGAGAATGGAGCAGGAATAAGGAAGTGAAGATTCAGCTCGCAAAACTTGCCCACGCGCGTTCCGGCGATAAAGGAGACACGGCCAACGTGGGACTGATTGCACTGCGTGAAGAGTTCTATCCGCTGTTGACTCGCAAGGTGACGGCTGAACGCGTCAAAGAGCATTTCAACGGCGTCGTCAAAGGTGAGGTCGAGCGATTCGAATTGCCCAATCTGGGAGCGTTGAATTTCCTCTTGCACGAAAGCCTCGGCGGCGGTGGCACGTTGTCTCTGATGACCGACGCTCAAGGAAAGACTTTTTCCACCGCACTGCTGCGAATGCAGATCGAAGTTTCTGATAATGAAGCAGCGGAATTGGGATTGGCTGCGCGGACTGAGGACTGAGAATGGGCGCTGATGAAATTTTGGTTTCTGAGGCCGGCGACGGCGTTGCGCGCCTTACCCTCAATCGTCCGGACAAGCGCAATGCGCTGAACGACGAATTGATCGCAGCGCTGAAGAGCGCGCTGCGCCGGGCGCACGATGATCCCACGATTCGAGTCGCGGTTCTTACTGGTGCCGGCTCCGATTTTTGTTCTGGCGCCGACCTGGCCGCATTGCAGAAAATTTCGATGGCTTCGGTTGCGGAGAATCTCGTTGACGCACAATCACTGATGGAATTGTTTCTGTTAATTCGTGAGGTACGCATGCCGGTCATCGCCGCTGTACGCGGTCGCGCGTTGGCGGGTGGGTGCGGGTTGGCGCTGGCTTGCGACATGGTTATGGCCGAACAGGGCGCGCGATTCGGTTTTCCCGAAGTGAAGATTGGCTTCGTGCCCGCAATGGTAACGGCAATTCTCAGACGAAACGTTTCCGAAAAGCGCGCCTTCGAACTGTTGACTGTCGGACGAGAGATCGACGCGCAAGAAGCCGCTGGAATGGGCCTGGTGAATCACATCTTTGAGAGCGGAACTTTCGAAGAACAAGTGCAAGAGTTCGCATCTCAATTCACAAAACTCAGCAAATCTGCCGTTGAACTATCGAAGCGTCTTCTCTATCGCACGGACGAATTATCCTTCGAAGATTCGTTGGCTGCGGGCGCGGACGTTAACGTTACGGCCCGCATGACAAGCGATGTGAAGAAGGGAATTGCCGCGTTCCTCAGTCGCAGCGGTGGGCCTAATCGCGAGGCTTAACGTTATTTCGGATGAACTCGGCGATGTCCTGCGTCGATGTGCCGGGAAGAAAAATTTCTGCTACGCCTTGTTCCTTTAATTTCGGAATATCTTCCTGCGGAACAATCCCACCAAGGACGACCAACGTGTCAGCCATTCCTTGCTCGCGCAACAGCGAGACGATGCGTGGGCAGAGTGTGTTGTGAGCGCCGCTGAGGATTGAGACTCCCACAGCATCAACATCCTCCTGCAAAGCAGCCGCGGCAATCATCTCGGGTGTTTGTCGAAGGCCGGTGTAGATAACTTCCCTTCCCGCATCGCGGAGCGCACGCGCGATCACCTTAGCGCCGCGATCATGACCATCAAGGCCGGGCTTCGCGACCAATACCCTGATTCGTTGGTTAGATTGAGACATGAATGCAATTAGATCGCAGGTTCCTCGTAAACGCCGTAAACATCGCGCAAGGCGGAGCAAATCTCGCCCAGTGTCGCGTACTCGCGGACGGCATCGATGGTTGCCGGCATAGTGTTGTCGCCTCGTTGAGCGGCTTGCTTGACCGCAGCGAGAGTCCGATCAACTGCGCCCCTGTCACGCTTCGCACGCGCTTGCTCGATCCGCTCAATCTGGTGATTTCGGACTGATTCGTCGATGACGAGAATCGGGACTTCCTGAACCTCGTCCTTCATCACGTACTTGTTCACACCGACGATTGTTTGATCGCCGCGTTCGAGAGCTTTCTGGTATTGATAAGCTGATTCCTGAATCTCGCGTTGCGGAAATCCTTTCTCGACGGCTTCGACCATGCCACCCATCGAATCGATGCGATCAAAGTATTCCATTGCGCCACGCTCCATCTTGTCGGTCAGCGCTTCGACAAAGTAGGAGCCACCCAGCGGATCCACAGTATTCGCGACCCCTGTCTCTTCCGCGATAATCTGCTGCGTGCGCAAGGCGATTAACGCGGCCTTGTCAGTCGGCAGGGCCAGTGCCTCATCGTAGGCGTCAGTGTGCAGCGATTGCGTTCCGCCCATCACGCCCGCTAGCGCTTGGATCGCGACTCGGACGATATTGTTCAGTGGCTGCTGTACAGTTAGAGAGACGCCGGCAGTCTGTGTGTGGAACCGCAACTTCAAAGTTCGTTCGTCCGTGGCGCCGAAACGCTCTCGCATAGTACGCGCCCAAATTCGTCTGGCCGCTCGGTACTTGGCGACCTCTTCAAAGAAATCATTGTGCGCGTTAAAGAAGAACGAGATTCGCGGAACAAAGCGATCAAGGTCGAGGCCGGCGCGGAGGCCCCAGTCAACGTACTCGATTCCGTCGCGAAGCGTGAAGGCAAGTTCCTGCAAAGCGGTCGCGCCAGCTTCACGAATGTGATAACCGCTGACTGAAATCGGGTTGTACTTCGGCACGCGCAGCGCGCAAAACTCGAACGTGTCAACGACAAGTTTCATCGCCGAGCGGATCGGGTATATCCATTCTTTCTGGGCGATGTACTCTTTGAGAATGTCGTTTTGAAGCGTGCCAGAAATCTTCTTCCAATCAGCGCCTTGCTTTTCCGCCACGACTAGATACATTGCCAGGAACACTGATGCCGGCGCGTTGATGGTTTGTGACACCGTAACGCTTTCAAGCGGAATCCCGACGAATAATGCTTCCATGTCGGCCAGAGAAGAAACCGCGACGCCGCACTTACCGACCTCGCCCTCTGACAGCGACGAATCCGCGTCATAGCCCATTAGCGCGGGCAAATCGTAGGCGACTGAGAGACCGGTCTGTCCTTCCTTCAGGAGATATTTGAATCGCGCGTTCGTCTCTTCAGGGGTTCCAAAGCCGGCGAACTGGCGCATGGTCCAAAGCTTGCCGCGATAACCGGTGGCATGAATGCCTCGCGTGTACGGGAACTCGCCCGGATAGGAAAGGTCGTCTTCGACGTCAATCTCGGCAACGTCTGCGGGATCGTAAAGTCGATTAACCTCTTCGAGAGACACAGTCTGAAAGTGCGTCTTCCGCTCGGGTTGCCGAGCGAGAGCAGGGCGCAAAGTCTCGTCATGCCACCGTTCTCGTTGCAGATTTTCAGAGGAGGTTTCCTTAAGTTCTGGCATTGATGTGATTTTCTTTTGCCTTGCGGGGAAGATTTTTCTTAAAGGCGGATATTAGTTGAAGGCAAAGAGGACTGTCAATTTTAGGGAAGCGACCCGGTGAAGAGAGGTGCGCGGCTGCGTGTACTCCACAGCCGCGCTTGATCGGAAGGACCCAAAGACGTGGACAAAGCAGCAGGGTAAAGCGGTGCTGTTAGCGGACAAAGGACAACGTTCCCAAACTCGTAGAACTCGAGATTGATTCCATCGGCACAATAATGTCGTTTGCGCGCACCATTCCCAGTCGTTGCCGCGCTGCCAATTCGATCGTGTGCGAATCGTTTGTCAGCTTGGTGATTTCAACCTGAAGAGACTGGTTTGCCTGGCGTAGAGAATCGATCTCAGACGCCATGTGTTGGTGCTGCGAAACTGACGCGCTGAACTCTGCTTGTGAGCGAGCAATGACTGTGCAACACACGGCAGTAGTGGCGATGAGAATCATAGCTAGAATTGCCCATGACGGAAAAAGGTTTAATGCCGTTGCCGCTGTTCCCAAAATCTCGCGCGGAGAAGCCGCTGCGCGCGACGTCGGGACGGATTGAGTCGCGAGGTCATAAATTGTGGCTCGATTAGTTAGCCAGCCTATTGTCTTTGCGTTATCCAAAAAACACCTCCGAGTGACAAGTCTTTTGAAAGGCAGCGACTTCACCGCCTAACGAGCGTTGTTCTGCTCGAGTTGAATGAGAAAAGCAGTACGAATTTGCAAGACGCGGAGCCTCTTGCGCTGCATGGAGACGCGCAATGAAGAGAGCTTGCGTCGGGAAGCAATTCGTGACTGCGTCGATCGGGGGCGTTTGTGACTCGCGTTAGGGGTTGCCATACTGTTCTTCCCCTCTGTTCAAAATCGGGTTTAACGTACTCAAACCACAATATACGTGGGCACCTCTGTGTCATGACCGCAATATAGCGGGGTCAATGCCTGTCAATTCCTTGCTGTGGAATAACTTACCGCAAGTTCGGACGGAATGTAGCATTTCGCGATCTGGGGAGCAATACCATTTCTTTACAACAATTTAACACGCTAACCTCAACATTTACATCAACTAACGGCGATTAAGCGCTTAATTTGGCGTACGGGCGGCGAACCAAAAGGACAAGGGAATCTGGAATCTCCGAGAAATTTGATATGTGCAAGCCGGATGCCTTCGTGACTCGCGACCCCTGGGATGACGCGGAATGACACGCGTCCTAAATGAGGAGTAGGACGAATCCTCCCATTATGAGGGCCCTTTCTTACGGGCACGGTGGTTGCACTGTTCAGCGCGGTATCGTGTAAAAACCCCAATAGGGAGTAGTGGTTGATGAAACCAATTAAATATGCGGAGCGTGGACTGGCGGCAGCAGCCGGAGCCATCTTCAATTCCATTCAGGCGGTTAACAAATATAAGCCGAATCCGTCGTTTACGCCGAAATGGTCGGACAAACCACTCTTAAAATCATGGCAAAAATCTAAGCCGACTCTGGGTTGGCCTCGGGTAACTGATTCATTGTGCCCGAATTGTGTAATTGAAGCTCGCGAGTCGATCCTAAATGGCAGTCAGGACGTCTCGGTTCTCGTGAACGAAAAAGTTGGCGAGATCAAGGCTCAAATTATTGAGCGCGATGGTGAAATTTGGATGGTGAAAGATTGCCCAATCCACGGGCACTTCGAAGACGTCATGGCGATCGATTCAAAGTTCCTGACGCACATCGAAACGATGTTTCCCGGTCGCGATATCCCTTCGCATAACGATGAAAAACTACACAACCATGGCTCGAGCACGATCAAATATGGCCGCGGTGCAGTACTAACCGTTGACCTGACAAATCGCTGCAACATGATGTGTGATCCGTGCTTCATGGACGCCAATCAAGTGGGTTTCGTTCACGAGCTGAGCATGGAAGAGATCAAAGAAATTCTGGACAACGCGATCTCCATTAAGCCGCGCCGGCAGATGTCAGTTCAGTTTTCGGGCGGCGAGCCGACTATTTCGCCGCATTTTATCGAAGCGATCAAGTATTCGCGCAAAGTTGGGTACAACTCGGTTCAGGCGGCGACCAACGGAATCGAGGTCGCGAAAAGCAAGGAATTCTGTCGCGAAGCGGCGGAGGCGGGATTACGTTACGTTTACTTCCAATTCGATGGGATTGGTAACGATGCGAACAGCCACCGCCAGGTTGGCAATCTCTTCGACGTTAAGCTGCGCGCAATCAATAACCTGCACGAAGCGGGCGTCGAGATCGTTTTAGTGACGACCCTTGTCAACGGAATCAACAATGACCAGGTTGGGTCGATTATTCGCTTCGCTTTAGACAATCCGAAAAAGATTGCGTTCCTGTCGTTCCAACCTGTCTCGTTTACAGGTCGCGATGAGGCTATTACCGCTGAGCGTCGCTTACAACAGCGCTACACACTTTCACACCTTGCGCACGATGTGAAGAACCAGGTGGGAATCACTGAGCCGACCCGCGATTGGTTTCCGCTTTCGCTGATGGGTGCGTTCGCCGATTTCGCCGATCTAGTTCACGGTGCGAACTCGGAATGGGGTCAGGTCTCCTGCGGCTGCCATCCGAATTGCGGTGTCGGAACCGCGGTGATGATCGACAAGGAAACGAAAGAAATGAGCCCAGTGCCGGCTTTCCTGAACATCCCGGGATTGGTCAAGGACATGCAGAAGATCACGGATGCAGCTCGCGGAAAGTGGATGTCGAATCTGATGATGGGGCTGGCACTGCTGAAGCATTATCGACCACAGAATGCGCCGTCGCAGTTCAATCTCTATGAGTTGTTCAAGAAATTCGACAAATCCTTCGGTCTGACCGGCAAGGATTACGGCAAGGTCAGCGGCGATCGTAGCAAGGAAGATATTGAAAAACGCCGTTCGGATCGCTGGAACTTCCTGTTCATCGCCGGTATGTGGTTCCAGGATCTCTTTAACTACGACTTCCGCCGCACGGAGATGTGCATCATCCCGTACGGAACTCAGGAAGGCGAAATCAGCTTCTGTGCCTACAACACCGGAATCGGCTGGCGAAACATCATCGAGCACATGCACCAAAATGCGACCGTTGCGAAGTGGTACGAAGAGCACGGCCGGCATGAAATCTTCGCGGGCGGCAAGGATGTTCCGCTGTCAGACGCGACTCATAATTTGAAGCTCAATGAAGTCGATCTCATGCGCCCGAACAAGCCCCACATGGAAGGGCCAAAGACCGCGCATGAGGAGATGGTTATGATGCGAAAGCTCTATAACGAAATGGTGCTCAAGCAACAAGCCATCACGACCGACAATGCTGACAAGCCAGTCCAAATTCAAGGCTTGGGGCGCAAGAAGGAAGCCGCAGTTGCTTCCGTCTAACGGGAATTAGAAGTAATTGGACCCCGCGAATAGCGAAAACTGTTCGCGGGGTTTGTTCTGCCTGCTTGACCGCATAGCGCGTGCCCGTGTTAAATAGCATTTTCGCACAAGAAGAGTTACGACAAACCTACTAATTGGAGAAATAGATGGCAGTAGTTAATGTAAATCCCGGCGAATCGATCGAGAGCGCACTGCGCCGCTTCAAGCGCAAGGTGATGAATGAGGAAATCATCAAAGACGCGAAGAAGCATGCTTTCTTCATGCCGCCGGGACAAAAGGCCAAGTTGAAATCGGCTTTGGCCCGAAAGCGAAACAAGAAGAAAGGCCGTCCGCGGCCGCGTCCCGTCGCCGCGAAATCCTAATTGCGCAACTGCACGCGACTCACCCCAGTTGTTAACAACTTTAAGTGAGATTCGGCCAGAGAGTTCCGAAATGGCTCGCGTACGTGTGTGATGCCACGCACGATTTCTGATCAGCGATGACCCGGATTCTTGTCACCAACGATGACGGTATTCACTCGCAGGGATTGCAAGTCCTTGAGGAGACACTCAGCGAGTTAGGTGACGTGTTTGTGGTCGCTCCGGCTGCTGAAATGAGCGGTGCCTCGCACAGCCTGACGCTGTCGCGGCCGTTGCGAATTCGTCAGATCGACGATCGCCACTGGACTGTCGATGGAACGCCAACCGATTGTGTAACCCTCGCCCTTCATAAAATCCTTAACGAAGATCAGCTTCCGCATCTCTGCGTTTCCGGTATCAATCATGGAGGAAACCTGGGCGATGACGCGACCTACTCGGGCACCGTGGCGGGCGCTCTGGAGGCTACGATTCTTGGAGTCCCGGGCATCGCGATTAGTTTAGTCGCGCGCGACCACTTTGATTTCACAGAGGCAGCTCGGTTCGCTCAACTCGCCGCGCGCAAGATTCTCGCCGAGGGGTTGCCGGAAGGAACGCTGCTTAACGTCAACGTTCCGCTCGGTGAAATCAAGGGCGTAAAGCTAACTCGCCAGGGAATCAAGAACGCGCGCCCGGTTATTACTGAACATATTGATCCACGCGGAAAGCCTTATTTCTGGATCGGCGAGCAGTACTTCCGATCCAACGCTGAAGACGGAACCGATTATCGCGCGATTGAGGAAGGCTACATTTCCGTCACGCCATTGAAGAGCGATATGACTGATCATGGCGCGCTGACGACATTCGGTTCCTGGAATTATCTGACAACGACGGAACTCGTTCATTCTTAGAGAAAACGTTGAGTTCCACACCTTCACGTCAAACCACGCTGCAAGCTGAATATCGTATCCCGCGTGAGCGGATGGTCGAGCGTCTGCGTGAACACTACGGCATTCACGATCCCAAAGTGCTCGAGGCGATGCGAAACGTCCCGCGGCACTTCTTTGTCACTGAAGCGTTGCGAGGCCGTGCGTACGACGATAACGCGCTGCCGATAAATTTCAATCAAACAATTTCACAACCCTTCATCGTGGCACGCATGACGGAGCTACTCGAATTGAATAAGCAGAGCCGCGTGCTGGAAATAGGCGCTGGGTCTGGCTATCAGACGGCGATACTCGCGCAGCTTGCGTCGCAGGTTTACGCCATCGAACGAATCGGCGAACTCGCGCGCGAAGCGCACGATCGCATACGCGTGTTGGGAATTTACAACGCGACCGTGAAAGCTTTCGATGGGACGCTCGGCTGGAGCGCTTACGGGCCATACGACGCGATTCTGGTTGCCGCCGGCGGCCCTCGCATTCCCGATCCTCTCGTGGCGCAGTTGAAAGTTGGAGGTCGTCTCGTCATTCCCATTGGCGCTACTCGCGAATCGCAAAAACTGGTTCGCGTGATCAAGACGGAGCACAAACCTAAGATCGAAGAACACGGTTCCTGTCAGTTCGTACCGCTGATTGGACAACACGGATGGGAAAAACAGTAGCCGATGGTCGCCAGAATCCTTGAAATCCTCTCGGCGTTTATCGTCGCCACGATCTCGACGCTAGGTTACGGCGGAATCGTGCTGCTGATGGCGATCGAATCGGCCTGCATCCCGCTGCCGTCGGAAATCATCATGCCGTTTTCCGGCTATCTGGTTTACACGGGCCGGTTCAATATTTGGCTGGTGAGTATTGCGGGTGCGTTTGGCTGTGTCGTGGGTTCTCTGGTCGCGTATTGGGTTGGGATGTACGGCGGCCGTCCGTTAATCGAGAAGTATGGCAAGTACATCCTGGTATCTCACCACGATTTGGATTTGGCTGATCGCTGGTTCGATCGGTTCGGTGAAGCGATTGTGTTCGTGAGTCGTCTCTTGCCGGCGATTCGCACGTTCATAGCTTTTCCGGCTGGCGTTGCGCGCATGAATCTGAAGAAGTTCGTCATTTACACGTTTGCAGGTTCACTGCCTTGGTGCTTCGGCCTTGCTTATGTAGGTCAGAAGCTCGGCGAGCAGTGGGACAAAGATCCGCGGCTCAAGAGTCTCTTTCATCGATTCGATTTCGTGATCGGCATTGTGATCGTGCTCGCCGCCGCCTGGTGGATTTGGCGTCATGTGCGACACACGCAGAGAGCTAAGAGCTAAGGGCCCAAACAGATGGCTGTCTCTGCTCTTATCCCTTTGTATTTGCGCTTAGCGCTCTGCCGTTTGCGGCTTCAATCGTGTTATCATCCAATCCGTTGATGTCGGGGCGTGGCTCAGCCTGGTAGAGCGCACGGTTCGGGACCGTGAGGTCGGAGGTTCGAATCCTCTCGCCCCGACCATTTATTTTCCAATCCCAAAACAAACATCTCTTTTGAACTAGCGTCGTTCGTTCCTTACGACTTGTGTCTGAGTAATTGATGTCGTGAGAGGGTGGTGTAACGCGAACCGGCATTGCTGAGTTCGCTGCGCATTACCAACACTTCGCGAACCGGCACGGTTGATTGTGCGAAAGCGCGATCCTTGTGTAGCTGCGCCAGGCGACGCGCGCCTCTGCTGGATCGCAGACGTGCAATTGTAAGATGGGGATGAAAGGGGCGCGCTTCTTGCGGAAACCCTGCCTGTTCGCATTCGTGCTCGAGATGCTGATGCAGCCGCTGGAGTCTGTCCGAATGGTCAGTTATTCCGATCCACAAAACCTTCGGCGAACCGTGCGCCGGGAAGGAGCCGCAACCGCTAACGACAAACTCGAACGCTTGAAACTCACGGGTTGCGTTTTCAACCGAGGCTGAGAGCTTCGGGATATCCCCGACCGGAACTTCGCCCAAAAACTTCAACGTAAGATGCAGGTTTTCTTCGCGAGTCCAGCTTGCGCGCACTTCCGGAAATTCGCGGCGAAGATGATTGATGTGCTCAATCACACTTACGCGCAGGTCGCGAGTAAGCTCTATCGCGACAAAGGTACGAAAGGAATTTGTCACAGCTTAATCATTTTGGAACGAGAGTGATTGAGTCTTTGGCAGCATTTTCAACCGCAGACTTGCTGAATGGGAACCTTCGTGGCGTCACGTCGCGCCAATCATCGAGCTGGTCTTTCCAATGCGGACTCGACGCCAGTCCCGATTCTCCAAGCGTGATGCCGTGCAGAGTAGCGTCCCAGTCGGTGGGATTGGCGATGAAGCGCATCGAAACATTGCTGCCGACGTTTACTGTCGGCCCGAGCGAGCCGACCCCGTTCTGCGGAATCGGTGGAATTGTAAATTGCAGTCCGATCAGCGGAGCCGCTGCCAACGGATGATTGAAGCGGACCTTTTGCATCTCGCCCCACTTCCATTTTGATTCATCCGCGCCAAGACTCTTCGTTAACGCCTGGCGCGCGTCGGCATAACACGCGCGCAATAACGCAGCATAGCTATTGAATTCTTTCGGCAACCATTCCTTGGGTTGCTCGGCAATGATGCGATCCAAAGTAGTCTCGAAATTGGCCCAGCCGTAAGCCTTAATCAGATCAGGACCGAGGGCAGCGGTCAAGATTCGGCTGCGAAATGCGGCACGCATTTGGAAGATCAGCGGCGCCACTGTCGAGTCCGCGTTGACCTGGCCGTCCCATTTTTCAAATCCCGCAACGGTTGCTTGCAAACCTGCGTCATCGGCACTAGGCCCCAGCATCTTCGCGGTCGCTTTCGCAAACGATGACAGTCCGATCGAATAAACGTCGCCTTGGATCTTTCGAAAGTCTTCCATGGTGAGTTTGTTGTTTTGACTCAGTAAGTCCCAGATGCGACGCGCGCGATAGGGTTGCGCCCATGAGTGCGTGAGAAAGTACGGATAGTCAGTGCCAACGATCCGCTGGTTCGCGGTGACGATTATTCCTGACGGTGGATCGTAAACCTGCGGCAGCTTTTCGGTGGGAATATAACTGACCCATTCGCCGGCGTCAGTCGAACCATCATAGGGAACGCTGCCATCACCGGACTTCCTGATTGGAACCACGCCCGCCGCGTGATACCCGATGTGGCCATCGGCATCTGCAAAGACAATATTCTGGGTCGGCGCCGTAAAGGTGCGCAACGCTTCGGAGAAGTCCTTCCAGTTGCGTGCGCGTCCGAGGGTAAAAATGCTGTCCGCCCGGTTAAGTTTCGGATCCAAAGCGGTCCAGTGAAGCGCATAACGCTTTGAATCTTTTTCGAGCACGATGGGGCCGTGTCGCGTTACCGTCACGTCGAGCGTGACGGTATCAACGTCCGCACTCGTATAGTTCTTTCGCACCTTAATCTCTTCGCGACGGACTTCGGCGTCGCGCCAGCCCTGCGGAGTCAGGTAACGCTTTGGGTTCTCCGGATCAAATTTTTCGATGTAGAGGTCCTGAACGTCGGGGCCAACGTTGGTGAAGCCCCACGCGATGCGCTCATTGTGCCCGATGACAATGCCCGGAATCCCGGGCGAAGTCACACCGGCCACGTGAATGTTCGGCGACTTTAGATTCACCAGATACCAAATCGATGGTGCCGATGCAGCGAGGTGCGGATCGTTGGCAAGCAGAGGCTTTCCCGAAGCGGTATGCTTGCCACTCACGACCCAATTGTTGCTCGCGGCCAGCGCTTCAGCATACAGGCCGACTCGTTCGAGCGCGGCCGCTTCAATCTCCTTCGACTTCGCAACCTCGTCAATTAGCGGTTTTGAGACTGATCCAGGGTTCCTCGAAAAATTGATAGAAGCGCGATTGCTCTTCGTATCTTTCCCGACCACGAGCACATCGATAGGAGAGATTTCGGGCATCAATGCAGCGCGTTTCTCCGCCGGCAGACTGGCAAGCGCTTCGCGCATCACGTCCAGGCGCCACGTTGAAGACAATGCCTCAGAAAAGAGTTTGGTGGGGAGAAGGGAATCAGCCGCGGTCCACGGTTGCGGTTGGTATCCCAGAATCCGAAACTCCGGCGGCAGGGATTTCGCGTCCAGAGAATTGATGTAGGCATTCACGCCCTGCGCATAGGCTTCGAGAACGCCGCGCGCTTGCGGCGATGCCAGCGCAAGTTCAGCAT
Organism: Acidobacteriota bacterium; assembly: GCA_021323895.1. GTDB lineage: Bacteria > Acidobacteriota > Blastocatellia > Pyrinomonadales > Pyrinomonadaceae > UBA11740. The sequence goes on from JAJPKD010000170.1 coordinate 20,204, forward strand.
CAACCTCCTGCGCGAATCCCATCGTGCGGTGTTGCTTGTCCTGATCGAGCGCCGGCGTGCCCAATACTTCCGCCAGTTTACCGCGCGCGGTTCGCCTCATCATATCCATCTGCCACAGGCGATCGCTCGCCATGACGTAACCTTGCGCAAAATAAAGGTCTTCATCGTTTGCAGCTTCAATGTACGGGATGCCACGCTCATCGCGGCGCACCGTAACTTCGCTGTGAAGACCGGCAATCGAAATCTTGTTCGCCGGTTGCTGAGCGGATGGCGTGCGAAATACGAATATTGAAACTAGAAGAATAAAGCTCGTGCAAGTGACAATCTTGAAGCGTTTCATAGGCTTTGGTTACCTTCGCCGGTTGGCGACGCATGGTATCACAATCGATTAATGTCGAATGAGAGCCGCACGAACGATGAAATGCGTTGACGGGTCACGCGGCGACAAACTACAATCCGTTGACTCGAGAATCAAATGTTTCGCTTGATCAAATCCCTGGGTTTGGCGTTTGGTGCTGCAGCGCTGGTGTTGGCGTGCTTTTGCATCGCGCCGGCACAACAGCGACCGTTGATAACCGAAGACGTCGATATCATCCCACCGGGATCGCTCCGAATTGAAGCCGGCGTCGATTTTATGCAGAAGGCGAAATTCCCGGTTTCCAGTTTGAACGGGGATTTGACGCGCGTCGGCGTGATCGGAATCAACATCGGATTGGCGCCCAACGTCGAAGTTCAAGTCGAAGGTGTCGCGCAGAATTTTCTCAGCATCAACTCGCGTGGCACGAGCGCGATTCCGCTCAACTTTGGTCCAACTGCGAACACCACACACGATACTGGCGATTTCACACTTTGGACCAAGATTAAGTTGCGCAACGAGACGGCCCATATGCCTTCACTGGGATTTCGTTTTGGCGTGCAGTTGCCAAACTCGAATCAGGCGAGCGGCATCGGCTTGAACCAGACCAATGCCTACGGTCAAATTCTTTTCGGCAAGAAGTTTGGTCACAACGCCCGCGTAAACACCTTCGGGAACCTGGGAATCGGCATCTTGACTGCGCCGACGCAGCTCTTCTCGCAGAACGATGTGATCACGTATGGCTTCGCCGGCATCGTGCGGCTGGACAAACAATTTTTCGTGGTGGGCGAGGTCAATGGCCGTTCGAACACGCGACCCGGCACAGGACCGCTGGGAACTGAATCGCAAAGCGAAGCGCGGTTGGGCATGCAGATTCGCGCGTCCGGTCTGCGCTTCGATTTCGCAGGCATCAAGGGCTTGACGAAGAACAGTCCGCGCTCGGGCGTGACGGTTGGCGTAACCTACGACACTCCTTCCATCTTCAAGCCGGCAAATTAATTCAGTGACAAGTGACGAGTGACGGGTGACAAGTTAGAATGTTTGTCCTATTAGCTTGTCACTTTTCACTCGGCACTCGTCACTGTTTGCATGTTTGACTGGCTGCAAGTCCTGGCGCGAAGGCTGGGCCGATTCATTGTTCACGTTCCCATCTACATCGCCGGGCCGGCGATGATTTTGATCGGCGCGCTTGATTCATCGCTGCTGTCACTGCCGGAAATCAACGATTACCTGGTAGTCGCCCGCTGTTTCACGCACCCGCGCGCGGTCTTCTTCTTTCCGATGTTCGCGGCAACGGGATCGGTGCTCGGCTGTTTGTTGCTCTACACGATTCTGAAACGCGGCGGCCTGGCGGTCCTGCACCGGCGATTCAAGCTCGAGCACATACAGCGCGTCGAGCGGGCGTACGCGCGATTTGGAATTCTGGCTTTGGCGGTGCCTGCGCTGTTGCCGCCGCCGATGCCTTTCAAAATTTTCGTGGCGACCGCCGGAGCGCTGCAATTTCCGCGGCGAAAGTTTTTGCTGACGATCTTGATCGCGCGCTCACTGAGGTACTACACGGAAGGCATCCTCGCCGTGTTTTATGGCAAGCGCGTTTTGAGATTTCTCAGGGACAATGGCCTGATGATTGTGACGGTAGTCGGCGGCCTCTGTTTGCTGGCGCTGGCGATTTACCTGCTATCGAATCGCGGCCGGGCTGCGGTGAAGTCAACCAAACAGTGATCGAAAGGATTTAAGCAAATCAATTGAAGAGTCTGATCCATAAAGTTACCGGCGGCCTCGGAAAGCTGTCCCACTGGCTTCTGTCGTTTGGTCCATTCGGATTATTGGCCATCGCGTTTCTCGATTCGGTTTTGGTGCCCATTCCCGGCGGCGTCGATGCGATGCTGTTGTTGCTGGCGGCATCGCGGCCGTCCTGGGTGTTGAGTTATGTGGCCGCGGCGATGATCGGATCGACCGCCGGCTGCGTTGGCCTCTACAAGATTTCCGAGCGCGCCGGACATCGCGCGCTCAATCGTTTCTCCGAGAAGAAACAGAAGCGCGTCAAGGATCTAATCGATCGGTACGATATGCTTTCAGTTCTGGTGGCTTCGGTCCTGCCGCCGCCTTTTCCGTTCAAGCTTTTCGTCGTTTCGGCTGGTGTCTTTCGCTTGAATCTCGTTCGATTCACGATAGCCATCGCGGTCGGGCGCACTTTTCGATATCTGCTCGAAGGATACCTGGCGGCGCGCTACGGCGAACATGCGAAGGAAATTCTGGCGCACTACTATCCAGCGATCGGCATTGGCGCCGCCGTGCTCATCATAGTGTTTTTTGTGGCAAAGAATTTGTTGAAGCGCGGCAGCCGGCGCGAGGCGGTCTCAAGCGTCGAAAGCTAATTCGAGGGCAGGCTGCGCCTTTTTGTGCAGATGAAACTGGCGCGCCTCCGCGAGCGTTCTCACCCCGTAAATTTCCAACTCGTCGAGTAAACGCAAGAAGATGTGTGCCGTGGCGAGCGCGTCACCCGCAGCGCGATGCCGTTGTGTGATTTCAAATCCGAAATGCTCAGCTAACGCATCGAGATGATGATTGTCGAGATTAGGAGCGATGCGGCGCGCCAGTTTCACGGTGCAAACGTCGGCGTTGCGCATGCGGCATCCGGGAAACACGCGGCCGATTTCCTGATTCAACAGTGTGAGATCGAAGTTCGAGTTGTGCGCGACCAAAACTGAGTCGCCGGCGAACTCGAGCCACCGTTCGGCAACGTCAACAAAGCGCGGGGCTTCGCTCAGCATTTCGTCGGTGATTCCGGTCAACGCGGAAATGAAGCGCGGCACCGGCAGGTCGGGATTCAGCAGCACTTCGAATTCATCTTTGATCTCGCCGCGATGGACGCGGCACGCGCCAATTTCGATCAGCCGCGTGGGAATCGATCGACCTGAAACCGCCTCGACATCGACCACGACGAAATCGATGTCGTTGAGTGGCTGCTCTTCGATTTCGTTCGCCTTGATCGTTAATTGATTTCCTTCGATACTGAAGCGCGGATCGTTCTGAATCAAATCGGCGATAAGGGCTCCAGTTAGTTCCTCAGTTGCGTTGTTCAAACGAAAAATGGAGTCGGCGATTTGCGTGAAAGTGGCGCGACCCCCCAGTTCTTTAACGAGATCAAAAGTGTCCTGAATGAGTGGTGAATCGGAAATTAGATTTCGCGGACGTGGCATGAATGGATTGTAAACGCTGCGACGCAGTATCAGAAAGCCAGCCTTTATGAATAGCGACGAAGTAATCCAAAGATTCAAAGACTCGGGCGCCTTGCTCGAGGGGCATTTTATGCTGTCGAGCGGCTTGCACAGTAACGTCTATCTGCAGTGCGCGATCGCTTTGCAGCAGACGAGGGATGCAATTCAATTCGGCGCGGCGCTGGCCGCGAAGTTTCGCGATGAGGAGATTGAAACCGTTGCGTCGCCGGCCATTGGCGGCATCGTTATTGGCTACGAAGTCGCGCGGCAACTCGGCGTCCGCTTCATCTGGACTGAACGAGAGCAGGGGAGAATGACCTTGCGCAGAGGCTTTACGGTGCGCGACGGCAAACGGATTCTCGTCATCGAAGATGTGATTACCACTGGCGGCTCAACGCTCGACACGATTGCAGTTCTGCAAGACGCCGGCGCAAATGTGGTTTCGGCTGGTTCGATCATCGACCGCTCAGGTGGCGAGGCCGACGTAGGTGTGCCGCGCCTATCGCTCGCAACTCTCAACGTCGCCGCTGTTTCAAGCGAGGATTGTCCTGCCTGTAAACGCGGCGAAATTGCGGTGAAGCCTGGCAGTCGAAAGAGCGCTTAGCAACCCGCGTTATGAATTTCCGACTCTTGCTTCAATACGACGGCACTGACTTTCATGGTTGGCAGATGCAGGACGGACTGCGGACCGTGCAAGGCGAGTTGACGCGTGTGCTGACGCTGCTCGAAGGAAGGGAAGTCACCGTCCACGGATCGGGCCGCACTGATTCCGGCGTCCATGCTGAAGGCCAGGTCGCGACCGTTCATCTAGAGCGAGAGATAAGCCCATCGAAGTTACGCAACGCCATCAACGGAAATCTGAAGCCCGATCTTCGCGTCCTGTTTGTTGATATCGTGACCGATGATTTTCATGCGCGATATTCCGCGGTTTCGAAGACCTACTGTTACCGCGTAGTTCACGGCCAAGTGATGTCGCCGTTTTGGGTGCGCTACGCCCATCAGGAGTCGCGCGCGCTGGATTTCGCCTCGATGAAGCATTGCGCGCGATTCCTGATCGGAGAACACGATTGGACGGCTTTCTCTGCCGCACAATCCAACGCTGAGTCACGTGTCCGGACGGTCACGCAGTTGGAAATTCAGCATGGTTGGGATAGCCGCGGCTGCTGCGATCTAGTGGAGTTCACCGTGTCAGCCAATGGATTCCTGCGTTACATGGTACGCTCGATCGTGGGAACACTTTTGGCTGTGGGTCGAGGCGAAATTGACGAGGCCGCGATCAAGCGCGCACTCGACACTAGTGATCGCGAATTGGCGGGGCCGACTGCGCCCGCGCCCGGGTTGACGTTGATGAGCGTGCAATATGAAGAATAGGTTTGCGCTAAATCAGTCGCCCGATTAAGATGCGCTTGGCCTAGAAACGTTTTCATGCTGAAAGACTTTACCGAGGTTGTTGAGGCAGGCTCGCGCGATCAAAAACTGCTCGCGGCAATCGATTGGGAGCGCTTGCCGAAGCACGTTGCCATCATCATGGATGGCAACGGCCGCTGGGCGGCGCAACGCGGGCAGCCGCGAATTGCGGGCCATCGTGCGGGTGTTGAAGCCGTGCGCGCAGCGGTCGATACGGGCGCGCGGCTTGGTCTCGGGGCGCTGACGCTTTACGCTTTTTCGACCGAAAACTGGAAGCGTCCACGCTATGAAGTAGATGCACTGATGCGCATGCTCAGAAAATACTTGCGCCTCGAGCTTGATGAGATCAATCGCCAGAACATTCGCTTTCAGACGATTGGTCGAATCCAAAAACTAAGCTCGAGCGTCCGTGACGAGATTGCGCGAGCCTCCGACCGAACCGCGTCGAACACCGGCATGGTTCTGAGTGTGGCGCTGAATTATGGCGGACGCGCGGAAATAGTAGATGCCTGTCGCGGGGCGGTGCGAAAGCTCGAAGCGTCCGGCAGGTCGATTGATGAATTGAATGAAGAAGAAATCGATCGCGAACTGTACACTAACAACCTGCCGGAACTTGATTTACTGGTAAGGACCAGCGGCGAACTCCGCATCTCGAATTTTCTTTTGTGGCAGATCGCTTACGCCGAGATTTATGTCACTGAGACCTTCTGGCCAGACTTTCGCCGCGTGGAGTTGCTGGAAGCGATCGTCGATTATCAGCGACGCAACCGGCGTTTCGGAGGATTGAAGCTCGTCGTCAATGCGAAATAGAGTGTTAGAAGCTCGACCGTGAGAGAGGGACTGGCCTTGCTGACGGGCGGGGCTTCTGACACGAATCAATCTTGAAAGCCAAACCACCACAGCCAAAACCCAAGTCATTACTCGCCGGAATTCCGCCATCGATTGCGCGCATCGTGACCGCAGTCGTCCTGCTGCCGGTGCTGATCGCTTCGATCATTGTTGCCAAGTTGGCTCTCTTATTCGTCGTGTTGGCAGGACTGGCAATGCTGGCGGGTTTGATCGAATTTTGGATCCTCGCTAAGAAGCAGCAAATTCGCGCCGATGCCGCCGCGGGATTGTTGGGAGCTGTGGCGCTGCTGACTATTTTCTATTTCACCCGACCGGGATTGTTGCCTGATCTCCTGATGATTCAGCTCATCCTGCTGCTGTTGACGGCGGGAACATTGACGGCGGCCATGGTACGCGGCGCTCCATTCGAGCGAATGATCTCGTCTGTGGGCGCGACAGTCTTGAGTGTCATGTACGTCGTGTTGCTGGGCGGCCACTTGGTGGCGACGCGAGTCGGCTTCGCGCCCCAGCTCTCGAAACATCTACTCGGATTTTTCTTTCTGGTGATTTTTGGATCGGATGCAGCGGCCTATTACGGCGGGCGCATGTTTGGGCGTCACAAGCTGGCGCCGAGCGTGAGCCCCGGCAAGACTTGGGAAGGCGCGATTGCCGGAATGCTCGCGAGTTTGTTACTGGCGGCCGGTTCGCATTACTGGTTCTTTCCCGAACTGCCGTTGAAATTTGCGTTACCTTTGGCGGCGGTGATGAATGTTGTTGGGGTGCTGGGTGACTTGACGGAAAGCGCCCTCAAACGCAGCGCCGGTGCAAAAGACACGGCGCAAATTCTGCCGGGCCATGGTGGCATCCTCGATCGAATCGATAGCTTGCTGTTCAATGCGCCGGTCATCTACTATTTCGCCTGGGCTTATTTCGCCCGCTGATGAGCACTAAGAAAATAATTCTGATTATCGTCGGCATCATCGCGGTGCTGGCATTGATCGTTGGGCTGTTTGTCGGCGGGATTGCGTTCTTTGTCTTTCGCACAATTGGTCATAGCGAAGCGGCGGACACGGCCCGCGCTTATCTGCGCAGCAATCAAAAATTGAAACAGGACATTGGCGAAGTTGCCGACTTTGGCTCAATCGTCACCGGCAATATCAATGTGAGCAACGGCGACGGGGTCGCGACACTTAACCTGAAAGTTTACGGCGAAAAGAAAACTGTGAACGCGCGAGTCGATCTTTCATTTCGCAGCAACCGCGCTTGGCGCGTGACTGACGCTTCTTATGAGAGCGACGGTAAGACGATCGAGTTAATGCAACCCTACGAGCCGGCGTCGTCGCCGTCTCCTTAATCTTTTATGTCACCTCGCGGAATTTCCATACTCGGTTCGACTGGTTCGATTGGCTGCAACACATTGCGGGTGGTCGAAGCGCTGGGCGCTGAGCGCTTTCGTGTCGTCGCGCTGGGCGCCGGTCGCAACATCGAAATTCTCGCCGAGCAGGTAGCGCGGCATCAGCCTGAAACCGTCTCTGTCGAAACCGAGGAAGCCTCCGAGCAACTTAAGAAGCAGCTCAAAAAGCGAAAAGTAAGAGTTCCGTCGATTGCGATTGGCGAAGCGGGACTGATCGAAGTTGCCACGCATGAACGGGCAGACTGCGTTGTTTCCGCGACGGTGGGCGCAATTGGATTTGTGCCTACGCTGCGCGCTCTGGAAGCCGGCAAGCGCGTCGCGCTGGCGAACAAAGAGACGCTGGTGATGGCTGGCGAATTGATGACGCGCGCCGCGGAAAAATCCGGCGCGGAGTTGCTGCCGGTAGATTCCGAACACAACGCTCTGCATCAATGCATGCGCGGCGAGAAGCGAAACGAAGTGCGTCGCATCGTCCTCACGGCATCGGGCGGGCCATTCCGCACGAAAGACAAAGCGGCGATGTCGCAAGCGACCGTCGCCGAGGCGATGAAACATCCGACCTGGAACATGGGCGCGAAGATTACGATCGATTCGGCGACTCTGATGAATAAGGGTTTGGAAGTGATCGAAGCCCATTGGCTGTTTGGATTCAGCGCGGACGAAATCAATATAGTGGTGCATCCTGAGTCGGTAGTGCATTCCATGATCGAACTGATTGACGGTTCGGTCATCGCCCAGATGGGCGTGACCGACATGCGCCACGCGATTCAGTACGCGCTGACTTATCCGGAAAGATGCGGGTCAGACTTGGCGCCACTCGATCTGACGAAGCTCTCGACGCTGCATTTTGAAGCTCCTGATCTCGAACGCTTTCCGTGCATTTCGCTGGCTTATCGCGCGCTGCGCACCGGCGGGACATTGCCGGCGGCGATGAATGCCGCCAACGAGGAGGCTGTCCATGCCTTCATCGACGAACGCATCTCGCTTTCGGACATTCCGCTGATCATCCGCGCCATCATGGATGATCATAAGCCGGCGGCGGTCAAAGTTTTGGATGACGTACTCAATGCCGACCGCAGCGCGCGGCAGCTCGCACGCAGAATCATCAACCAACTGACCGCTGCGCCTCGTGCCAACGTGGCGTAGGCCGCGCGCATCAGATATCTCTGTTTGACCTCACCTATCACGACACGTAAACTCGATTTGGAAGGCATTTTATGAGCTTGTTGCAAAGCGGAATTATCGGCGTGCTGGCGTTCATTTTTATTCTGGGCGCGGCCGTGACGTTGCATGAGTTTGGCCATTTTATCGTTGCCAAGCTGCTGAAGATTCGCGTCGAGACCTTCTCGTTTGGGTTTGGCCCAAGGCTTTGGGGATTTCGAAAGGGAACGACTGACTATCGGATTTCCGCGATTCCTCTGGGTGGCTACGTGAAGCTGGGTGGCGATGATTCGAACGCGCCGATCGAAGGCGAGAGCGCGCCGGACATTCCGGCGAATGAGCGATTCGATTTGCGGCCGCGTTATCAGCGCATCATGGTGGCGCTGGCAGGGCCGATCATGAACATCTTGACGGCACTGTCGATTCCGTTTGCCGGGGCGTTGATTTACGGCGTGCAGGCCACGCCTCCGCCAGTTGTCCGGCAGATTCTTCCCGGCGGCGCCGCCGAGACCGCGGGACTGAAACCGGGCGATCGGATCGTCAACTTTGACGGCAACGAGAATCCAAAATGGAAGACTATCGCGGACGACGCTTTGCTCTCGCCCGGTCAGCCTCTGCCGTTGGAAATCGATCGCAGCGGTCAGCGCATTTCTCTGTCGATCAAGCCGACGCCTCATACCGAAGAGGGCGAGACGGTCGGCTTCCTCGATTTTTTGCCTGACTATGGCAATGTCCCAATCGTCGTTCGTGCGGTTGAGCCAAACACGCCGGCGTCCGAAGCTGGTCTGCAACCTGCTGATCGCATCGTGGCCGTCAACGGCGAACAGGTGAAGAGCGCGGAGCAGGTGACGCAACTCATTCGCGAGCATAAAGGGCAGCCGGTCACCCTGGGCGTTCTGCGCAACGGAAAGCCAGTCGATATCACGGCTACTGCGCGGCGTTTAAGCGATGGGCGCGAGCGTTTGGGATTCCAACCTGACGAGGAAATTCCGTTTCAGCGAGTTGGGCCGATCGGTGCGTTGACGGAAGCAGTCGATCTGAATTGGGAATATATTCGTGTCACCGGCAAGGCACTGGGCCAACTCTTCGCCGGAAAGCGTTCAGTGCGAAACACTCTGTCCGGACCAATCGGGATTTATCGCGTGGCTTCGACTTCAGCGATCAAACTTGGCTGGGCCGGCGTGTTCGCGACTCTCGGTTTTCTCAGTCTGAATCTCGGCATTTTCAATCTGTTGCCGATCCCGGTGCTGGATGGCGGCGCCATCTTCCTGCTGCTGATCGAGGGGGCTTTGGCGATCATCGGCATGACGATTTCTGCGCGCGTGCGTGAACGGATTCAGCAAGTCGGATTCGTTGTCGTGATTCTGTTGATGGTTTTTGTGATCACGAATGACCTTTTGAAGCAGGCATCGATTTGGCGCGGTGGCGGGAATAGCAATCCGCCTGCGGCGTCGCCGGCGCCAAGCAAATAAATGCGTAAATCTCGACCAGTTCAAGTCAAACACGTGCAAATCGGCGGTGGCGCGCCGGTCGTCATCCAATCGATGACCAAGACTGACACCGCCAACGTCGATGAGACCGTCGAGCAGATCGAGCAGATGGTAGCGGCGGGCTGCGAGATCGTACGTCTCGCAGTACCCGACAACGACGCGGCGATTGCCTTGAAAGAAATCCGCAAACGCGTCCCTGAAGTTCCGCTCGTCGCCGACATTCACTTTCATTACAAGCTCGCCTTGATGGCGCTCGAAGCCGGCATCGACAAGCTGCGCCTGAATCCCGGCAACATCGGCAAGCACGAGCGCATCGTCGAAGTCGTGCGTGCCGCGCAAGCACAGAAGGTCCCGATTCGCATCGGCGTTAACGGCGGTTCGCTGGAGAAGGATCTTTTGCAGAAATACGGAACCGCGACTCCGGAAGCGATGGTCGAATCAGCTTTGCGTCATATTCGCATTCTCGAAGATCTCGATTTCACTGACATCATCATTTCGCTAAAGGCTTCGGATGTGCATCGCACGGTAGCGGCGTATCGTCTGCTCGCGGAACAAGTCGATTATCCGTTTCATCTCGGCGTGACTGAAGCGGGCACAGCCTTCACCGGCACAGTCAAATCATCGATCGGACTCGGCATTCTGTTGCACGAAGGCATTGGCGACACGATTCGCGTTTCGCTGGCCGCGGAACCTCAGGAAGAAGTTCGCGTCGCGTGGGAGATTGTGAAGTCACTCGGCTTGCGCACGCGCGGCGTTACGGTCGTGGCGTGTCCGACTTGTGGTCGTCTGGATGTCGATAACTTTGTCGAGATCGTAACTGAGATCGAACGCCGCCTGGCGCACGTGCAGGAGCCGCTTCATCTTTCGATCATGGGTTGTGCGGTGAACGGGCCGGGCGAAGCCCACGATTCGCAGCTTGGCATCACTTTCGGGCGCGGTGTCGGGATGATCTTCAAAGACGGCGTGCCGATGCGCAAAGTCGCCGGCGAGGACATTGTCGAAGCTTTTGTGAAGGAAACTGAGAAGCTACTGGCCGAAGGTCCTACCGCCAAAGCCGAGATTCGCCACGAGCTGGTGACAATTCAGTAATCCATCCGCGTCATCAAGCCGCCGCCAACTTCATCATCAGTCCATCACTGGCAATCTTGCGATTGAGATTGACTTCCAACGCGCCGCGTAGTTCTTCAATTTCTTTGAGCCATGCCGCGGCCCGCGCACTCGGCAATTCGTTAGCAATGTTTTGCAAATCGCTGAGCGCGTCTTTGTTGACGATCGCTTGAGCAGGACCGCCCAAGCCGAGTGCCCACGCGTCCCGAATCAAACTTTCGAGTACGTCTAGCGTTTGTTCGTAGTCAGCGCGATCTTTCGCTGCCGCGAGTTCCTCAGACGAATGCAGAAGCTGCACACGATCGCCTGTCAGCGTCAAAGCCTTCAAAACGGTAATCATTGACTGACGACGCTTGCGATAGTCGTCGATGTTCACGTTGAGCGCGCGACCGATGCTACCGCGCGACGTGCGCGCCAACAGGGGAGCGTCCGACTCGGGAACTTTCTTTTCTTTGACGAGGAATTCCTCGATGGTCTCGGCGGCGAGCGGGGCAAACCGGATTATCTGACAACGGGAACGAATCGTCGCGAGTAGTGCCGTGGGATTCGGGGTCGTTAGAATCAAATGCGAAGTTGCGGGCGGTTCTTCCAAAGTCTTGAGCAGCGCGTTTGCCGCTTGATCGTTCATGTACTCGGCATCTTCGACGATGAAAACACGCGCAGCGCCTTCAAAGGGGCGAAAGTTTGCTTCGCGTTCAAGTTCGCGCATGGGCGTGACGCGAATGATTTGTTTGTAAGGACGGACCATCGCGACGTCCGCGTGTTCGCTCCAGATCATTCGCTCCTTGTCGTCGTCGAGTTTTCCGAACGGCGGAAAAGTTGACGCGTCGATTCGCTTGCAGGCAGGACACTGATCGCACGCTTCAACGCCGACACGATTGCGACAGACGAGTGCCTTTGCGACTTCCAGCGCGAAGAGCTTTTTGCCGATGCCTTCTTCGCCGGTGAAGAGAAGCGAGCCCGGCAGGCGACCGCTGGTGAGCAGTCGCTTCAGCGATTCCTTGACTTCTTCGTTGCCGAGTAACTTCGAAAACATAAACTAATTCGCAAAGCGCAAAGAGGAAAGCGAACGACGAGCAAAACTGAAGGTACGTCGCAGCGCTAAGTGATCACCCGTTTGCGCTTAGCCCCTTGCTTTCCAAAAAAGGCATCACAATATCCATGACCAACTGCTGAGTTTGCTTAACTGAACCGCGCGCGTCAATCACGCGCACGCGTTCCGGATCGGATTTTGCGATCTCCAAGTATGCTGCACGCACCCGTTCATGAAACTCCGAGTGTTCACGATCAAGCCGATCGCTGTGCTTCGCTTTGGTTCGACGCCGCGTGCGGACCGCCGACTCGGCCACCGGCAAATCGAACAGCAAAGTCAGATCGGGCATCAATCCGTCCGTGGCCAGTTGCACAATTTCCTGAATCAGTTCTGGGCTAAAACCGCGGCCTGAGCCCTGGTAAGCAACGGTAGCGTCCGCATAACGATCGGATAAAACGATCTTGTTCGCTTCAATCGCGGGAGACAGCAGCGTTCGCACATGCTGAGCCCGATCGGCCGCGAACACCAGTAGCTCGGTGAGCGGATCAACTTGCTCCTTCACATCCAACAAAACTGCCCGTAGCCGCTGGCCCAACGGCGTGCCGCCCGGCTCGCGCGTGGTCACCACCTCCAACCAGCGCACGCGCAGCTCACTCGCCAGCAGACGAAGCTGCGTAGATTTTCCGCAACCGTCTATGCCTTCGAAAGTGATAAAGACCCCGGCCATTGATTCAGAAACCTGTGAGAATTCTAAACGGCGGGTGGTTCGTTTCCTTCGGGAGGATCGGGTGCAACTGAGGTATGGCGCAGCTCGCCGGTTTGGCGCCGCGCTTGCGCGATAGTCGAGATGGCGTGCTTAAAAATCAATTGATCCTGCGCGCCGGTTTCCAGCAGCAATGAAAATTTATCGAAGCTCTTGATGCGTCCCAGGAGTTTCGCGCCGTTCACCAGATAGATTGTTACTGTTACTTTCTCGCGACGGGCGAGATTCAGAAAACCATCCTGGATGTTCTGTGGGACTGGCTTTGAGTCCACCTAACTGTTCCTTCGTTCCGGTTGATGGAATTAGCGACGCTCAGAGTATAACAGCCGTGCATAGCTTACAAGAGATTTTCTTCATTCTAAGCCGCAGCGGACTCTGCCGTAAGAAGCTCGATCACCTTCGTCTGCACACCAACGTCGTCGCCAAACCCATCGACCCATTCGACGCCGGGCTCTCGACGAAACCAGGTTAGCTGCCGCTTGGCGTAATGACGCACGTCGAGCTTTGTTTGTTCGAGGGCGCTCGCGAGATCGCGCTGGCCGGTCAGGTACTCCACGACGCGACGATAACCGTGGGCGCCGAGTGCGCTCGAGTTAACCGGCACGCCGCGGCTGAGAAGATCGCGAACCTCTTCGACCAGGCCCGACGCAAAGTGACCTTCGGTCCGCGCGTTGATTCGACGGTACAACTCGGCACGCGGCGGGTTCAATGCAATGACGCGAATGCGTCTGGCGAGTGTTGGCGGTTCAGGCCGAGCAGGTCTTTGGTCTGAAATGCGCTCACCAGTTTGCAGATAGAATTCGATCGCTCGCTGGACGCGTGGCCAATCGCGAGCGTTTAAGTTCTCGGCTTCCTTAGGATCGAATCTCCGCAGAATTCGATGAAGCCGCCCAGGCCCGTATCGCTCGCGCGATTTCGTTAGCCGCGCGCGCAAATCTTCATCAGTCTGCGGGCTCGGGAAGAAAGGCTGTCGCAGCGCTCGTAGATAAAATCCAGTGCCGCCAACCAGAATCGCAACATGCTCACGGGATTCGATCTCGTCAATTTTGTCGATGGCTGCGCGCGCCCAATCGGCAGCGGTGAAAGTGACCTGAGGCGGAACAAAATCGATTAAATGATGAGGGATACCGCGGCGCTCTTCGAGTGGAACTTTCGCTGTGGCAATCTCAATCTCCTGATAGACCTGAACGGAATCGCAGTTGATGATTTCGCCGTTGAGATGCAGCGCAATCTGAATTCCGAGTTCACTCTTGCCGGAAGCTGTTGGTCCGACGATCGCGATGATGTGGCGCAAATTGGCAATTTGCGCTTCATCGGTTGGCTCACAGCTTGCAGAAGTGTTTGGCGATTCTTCCGTCACGGCAAAGCGACGCAAATTAGCAATTTGTGTTACTGCCCGATGATAAGCCGAATCAGAATCACGAGCCAGATGACGAGAAGTAAACCGAGCGCTCCGATGATTTGATTGCGGGAGAAGCGCATGCGCGAGGCCTAGTACATTCTGGTGAGTTCGATCCCGGTGTAGTACGTTTTCAGAATCTGTTCGACGTTCAAGCCTTGCTTAGCCAGACCATAAGCGCCGAACTGGCACATGCCGACGCCGTGGCCCCAGCCGCGTCCCGTAAAGATGAATGACGCCACGCGATTGTTATCGTCATAGACGCGATCGATTACGAAGAGTTGTTCTTTCAAGCCAAGCGCGGAACGAATGCGGCCGCCGCGAACATGCGCGATGCCTTGAGTGCCCACGACTTCCAAATCGATGACCCGTCGCGATGTGCCTTGCCTGGCAATTCGCAAATCGGTGATGGCTCCGATGCCGCGAACAGATCTTCCCAATCGCTGTTGCACCGCGCCCAGGTTCAGCTGCGCCGTCCAGTTGCTGAGGGAAGAGAAGCGATCGGCAGCGGCTCCGTTGTTGGCGGGCCGGACCTCGAGGTAATCAACCTCGCCCTTGGCATCAACGTGGAAGGTGACTGGCTCACCGCCGACCAGGGCGATCGTCTTCATCTGATAGAGATTTTCACCGAACTGGCGGAAGAGAAATGCGCGATTGCTCACGGCGATCGGGAGATCTTTGCCCTTATTCGACTTGAGCATCATCACGCCGCTCGCCGCGGGCCGGGTCGTGCCTTTTTGCAGCGCCAGCAAATTTTTTGATTCCAGCATGCGGGCGATTGCGTGCAGCACGCGCGCGCGAGGCATCGTCTCTTTCGGCCGCAGGGTCGCGTCCGCGAACAACGAGAGTACGCCATCGCGCAGCAACATCGCCACGTCGGCGCGATTCGGCGACGGCACTTCGCCGCCATCGCGGAAGGTGAGCAGGTAGTCAGCATCGGCGTTGCTTAGCAACGTATCGGCGCGCGCGTCGGAATAGACCGCAGCGACCAACGCGCTAGCAAAGGCCGGCGCTTTCGTCGCGTCATCTGGTGCTTTGAATGACGAGTTGCGATTGAGCCGTGCCAGAACGTTCAGCCACCCTCGCACTTCCGATTCCGAAACGTGAGATGACAGCCACGAACTGGAGATCTTATCGAGCGGCAGATCGAAACCGGTGACGCTCAAAAGCGCTGCATCGCGCGCGTAAATCAAATCCTGCTCGTCTTTGATCTCGAAAATGTCGCGCGAACTTCTGATGGTGAACGGCGCAAAGGCAGACTTGCCTTCGGCTGCGCATTCACGGCCGCGCAGATAAGGAATATCTTCGTTGAAAATATTTCCCGCGTCTTCGGTCCGGCCCCCGCAAGTCGAAGTGTACAGTGCGTTGATGGGCTCGCCGTTGTAAGTTGCGATGACGCCACGCGTTTCATCGACCGCGCGCGAAGTCAGCGACGTTTCGCTGCTGAGTCCGCGATATACCTGTGAGCGCGTCGTTGGCAGCAAATCGAAACCTTCCGACCCGAACTGGCCGCGGTTCTTCACGGCATAAGTTCGCGCGGCAATCGCTTGCGCTTTCAGGGCCTCCAGCGCGGGATAAGAAAGTTCATTCGGAACGACGCCGCGAACGTAATCTTCCAAGCCAATCACATTCACGACTGTGACACTGCCGTGCGTGTTCGCAAAGACTTCGATCCTGCCGCGATAAGGTTTGTCATTGAAGCGGACCGGCGAGTTCTTCTCGTCCGACGAAGCGAAAACCAGCGGTGCGCTCGAACGCAGCGTCGGTGCCGCGCCGCGCGCGAAAGCGATGACCTCGCGACTCGACGATAACGCGCGGGAAGTTAATTTCAGTTTGCTGGGTGAAGTCGAGGCTTTCGCCGTCTGAGATGCATCGGTTTTCGCGCTTGGTTGATTTACCGGACTGGCTTCTTTGGTTGAGAGCACTTCGAAGCCGGCGTCATCAAGTTTTGCTTTGGTGTCTTCAACCTCAGCTCGTGTCTGTTTCGTGATTATTACTTTCCACTTGTCGCCGTCCGCGACCGCGCGAGCTTCTTCGCCTGCGGTTAGCCGGACGGACTCAATCAGCCGCTCGGCATCGTCGCGAATAAGCGAATCAGCAAGTTCCAAATCGTACGCGCGATCAGTTAACCGCGTCGGCGACAACATGCGAGATTCGACGCGCACACGAGTTGCATCGAGCGGTTGAGCTTCGTCACTGAAATCCGACACGCTCAAGAGCTTGGCGGTAGTCAAGATCGTGGCCGCGCTCGTGCCCGTCGATAGCGCGATGCGCATGACCGGCTCGTTCGACGTTGCAGAGTCAACCTCGGTTGAGGTGCGGACGACCGAACTGGAGTCAGCTGGCCATGTGCGCGAAGCTTTTTCGGATTTTGAGTCGGATGAAGGTTGTTGCTGTTGAGCTGAGGCGAGTCGAAACAGGCCGAGGGACGACGAAGCGAAACTGGCGACAAGCAAAAGGATCGCGGGTCTGCTGATGAACTTCATTTCGATGGTAACTGCGCGAAAAGGGAGGGCAGGCCGGGCGGGCCATAGTTATCTTACTACATCCGGCGCAGCTTTAGGATAGTAATGTTTTGTCATCGACCCGTATTCAAAGCCGCATTGGCGAGCGAATGAAAGTCTCGACGTACCTGGTTGATATTGGCAAAGGGCAGGGAACGATTGTGCGTTCGATTTGTAAGAAGGATGAAGACGCGTTGAGCCGCCGGATCGATCCAGCAACTAGTTCCCGTGAATCCCGTGTGACCAAAAGCATTCGGAGGCAAGGCTGATCCAGCGGTCGAGTCTGTTGTCGCCGCAAGCTGCCACCCGAACGACCGTGCCTCATTCAAACCTGAAGTCATGTTCTCCTGAAATAATTGACACGTCTCGGGCGAGAGCAGCTCAGATTGTTCGGCGATGAATTGATTCGCAAGACGCAGAGTGTCGCCTACGCTTGCAAACAAGCCTGCATGACCGGCCGCGCCGCCCAGAAAATGTGCGTTTCCGACATGGACTTCGCCCCAAATAACATCGTTGCGCCAATCTTTGTAAGAACCAGCCGCGAAGTCACGCTCGCACATGTCACGTTCATAATTGTTGCCCGATTCGCAGGCTGCGATTCCAGTCTGCATCGCGCTCGCGGGGTTGAAGAAACTGTGCTCGAGTTTTAGCCGTTCGAAGATTTCACGCTGCGCCAGTTCTGCCAGAGAACCCTTTGTCAATCGTTGCAGAAGGAGTCCCAGCACGATGAAACCCAGATCGCTGTAAACAACTCGCTCGCCGGATCGATATTCGAGCGGCTCGTTCGCGATCGCGTCCAATACGTCCTCTTTTGTTTGCGCGAGAAGATAGAGCGGGCGCCATGCGGGCAAGCCCGAAGTGTGAGTTAATAGTTGTCGAATTGTGATGTGACACTTGTCTGCCCGGTCGAATTCGTGCAGATGATCCGCGATGCGATCGTCGAGCTTCAATTCGCGCTTTTCTGCTCGTGTTGCGCAGAGAAGCCCAGTGACGAGCGGTTTTGTCAGCGAAGCGAGATCATAAATTGTTTGCAGAGTGGCGGGATGGTTCTCAGGCGTGATCACCGCATCGCCCAAAGCACCGGCGAAGAGTGGTTTGCCATGTTCGGCAACAACGTAAACTGCGGAAGGGAAGTCGCCGGCGTCGATTCGGGAACGAAGGAATTCGGAGATCGTCCGGTTCGATGGAGTTTCGGAAGGCGATAACATCATCCCACGACGAATTCGTCAGGCTTTTTGCAGCAGCGAGCCCGCGCCGATGCGCACCGTGTGCGCGTGAATTTGTTCCAGGGTTTGCAGGGCGAGCGACAATGCTCGGCGACCGTCGTCACCCGAAACCACAGGCCGTGAGTTAGTCATCGCCGATTGGAGAAACGATTCAATCTCGGCGCGAAGTGGCTCGACGTTGTTTACTTCGAGAACGTTGGTGTTCACGCCGGGCCAGGGACTCATAGCCGACGCTGCGAGGCTGCTGATCGACGCATAGTTGTTCGCGTAATCGACCGCGACGTAATCGCGTGGTTGAAAGAAGCGCATCTTGCGGATTCGTTCGGTGCCTACGCGCGACGCAGTGATGTTGGCGACCGCGCCCGTCTCGAATTCGATGCGTGCGTTGGCCGCATCGACGCGGTTCGTGAGAATGGGAATGCCAACCGCGTGGACGCTCGCCACGCCAACCTCTTCACCCACGAGCCACTGCACGATGTCGAGATCGTGAATCATCAAGTCGAGCACTACGTCGATGTCCAACGAACGCGCGGTGAATTGACCGACGCGATGAATCTCGAAATAGACCGGATTCTTGACGTACGGGTGCAGCGCGACGAGAGCTGGGTTGAATCTTTCGGCGTGACCAACCTGAAGAGTCGCAGCTCCCTTCGTGGCTGCCTCAATCATTCGATCCGCTTCGTCGAGGGTGCGCGAAATCGGCTTCTCAACCAGGACATGCGTGCCGGCCTCGAGAAACGCACAACCAATTTCACAGTGCGACTCAGTTGGCACGGCCAGGCTAACGGCATCGACTTTCCCGATGAGCCCGCGCCAATCGGTGAGCGCTTCCACGTGCCATTCGTCGGCGATTCGTTCGGCGCGCTTCGGGTCGATGTCACACACGCCGACGAGTTGCGCTTTGCCTTCGGCAGTAAGTGCCGCATGCAG
>JAJPKD010000066.1 GCA_021323895.1 Acidobacteriota bacterium
CCGCTCGCGAATCGCATCGCCGACAAGATTGCTGATTTGGAAGGCACGCGTCCGCCGGTAGGAATCCTCGACATCACCCTTTATCGCGACGATCTTTCTACGGTGGGAGCAAAGCCGATCGTTAGCGGAACCGAACTGCCCGGCGACATCGAAAACCGCACGATCGTCCTGATCGATGATGTGCTTTACACTGGGCGCACTGTGCGCGCCGCGCTGGATCAGTTGATCGATTTCGGCCGCCCGCGCCGCGTGCAACTCGCAGTTTTGATCGACCGCGGCAATGAGCATCGCGAGCTGCCGATTCAGGCGGATTACATCGGTAAATTGGTGCCGACGAAGAAGAGCGAGATCATCAAAGTGATGCTCGCGGACTTTGATGAGGACGAGGGCGTGGTAATTGTTGAGCGACCTGCAGCAGAAGCTGCAGCGTGAAGCGGCCTCCGAGGCCGCTTTTTTATTGCAACCGGTCAGTAGTCATTTGTCAGTGGTCAGTTGATACCTCTCTCATGCAACTGACAATTGACAACTGACAACTGACAAAGATGAAACAACTCCTTGGAATTCGCGAACTCTCTGCCGATCAGATCGTGCATCTGCTCGATACGGCTGAGTCGTTTCGCGATGTTTCCAGACGTGAGATTAAAAAAGTTCCAGCGCTGCGCGGGCGCACGGTCATCAATCTTTTCTTCGAAGCTTCGACGCGGACCCGCACCTCGTTCGAGATCGCCGCGAAACGTTTGTCGGCGGATGCCGTCAACATCAGCGTTTCCACTTCGAGCGTTTCAAAGGGCGAGACGCTGCTCGACACCGCGCGCAACCTGCAGGCGATGGCGCCCGATTGCATCGTGATTCGCCATTCGTCAGCGGGCGCGCCATATCACTTGAGTCGCGTCTGTGATGCCGCGATTGTTAACGCAGGCGACGGAGCGCACGAACATCCGACCCAGGCGCTGCTCGATGCGCTGACAATTCGCGAACACAAGCATCAAATCGCAGGACTAAAGATCGCGATCATTGGCGACATCCTGCATTCGCGCGTCGCTCGATCGAACATTTATTTGCTGTCAAAGCTTGGCGCGACCGTAAGCGTTGCCGGTCCGGGGACGCTGGTGCCGCGCGAATTCGCGGAATTAATTGAACAGGGAGTCCGCGTCGAACAGAGAATTGAAGACGCGATCGTCGATGCTGACGTGGTGATGATTCTCCGCGTTCAACGCGAGCGCCAGACGGATGCTTTCTTCCCGTCGATGCGTGAATACGCGGTGCATTATGGCTTGCACCCGAATCATTTGAATCTCGCCGCGCCTGACGCGATCGTCATGCATCCCGGCCCGATGAATCGCGGCATCGAAATCTCGTCGGAGATTGCCGACGGCGGACGTTCGCTGATTCTCGATCAGGTGACGAACGGAGTCGCCGTGCGCATGGCGGTGCTTTATTTGCTCGCGGGTGCTGGGAAAGATGGTCAGGAAGCGAGCAGCGACGTCAACGTGGTTTCAGCAACTGAAGAATCATCGCGGTCGCTCGGCGGGGTGCGCGGGAGAACGCGAAAGCCAAAACGCGGAACGCGAAATTAATCAATGCGCTTACTAATTCAAAACGGTTACATCATCGATCCGGCGCAAGACATTAACACCGGAAAGAATCTTCTGATCGAAGATGGCCGCGTCGCCGGTGTCCTGAGTTACAGCGATCCGATTCCGGAGGCGACGGAAGTCTTCGACGCGACCGGATTGATCGTTGCGCCGGGCTTCATCGATATGCACGTGCACCTGCGCGAACCTGGTCACGAGTACAAAGAGACGATCGCGAGCGGCGCCGCCGCCGCTGTCGCCGGAGGCTTCACCACGGTTTGCGCGATGCCGAATACGAGTCCCGTTAACGATAGTGCTGCGGTGACGCGATTTGTGATCGAGCAGGCTGAACGCGCCGGACTCGCGAGCGTGCTTCCCATCGGCGCGATCACGAAAAATTCCGAAGGCACTGAACTCGCGGAGATGGGCGAGATGAAAGACGCCGGCATCATTGCTGTTTCAGACGACGGCCGTCCCGTTCCGAACGCGGGCATGATGCGACGCGCTATGGAATACGCGCGCGGATTTGACCTTCCGGTTATCGATCATTGTGAAGACAAATCGCTCGCGCGAGGCGGCGTGATGCATGAAGGCCACTGGTCGCTCGTACTCGGTCTGCGCGGCATGCCGGCCGCTGCGGAAGAAGTTGACGCCGAGCGGGATTGCCTGCTTGCCGAAATGTCGGGCGCCCGCGTTCATCTCGCTCATGTTTCGACGCGGGGAGCGATCGAGGCTGTGCGTCGCGCGAAGGAAAAAGGCTTGCCGGTCAGTTGCGAGGTCGCGCCGCATCACTGGTCGCTCACTGATCAAGCCTGCGAAACTTACGATACGAACACGAAGATGAGCCCGCCGCTCCGCCCACAGGATCACATCGACGCGATCCTCAATGGTTTGCGGGACGGCACCATTGATGCGATCGCCAGCGATCACGCGCCGCATCATGCTGACGAGAAAGCGCTCGAATTCGATCAAGCCCCGAACGGGATCATCGGCTTGGAAAGTTCAGTTGGTTTGGCGATGGAACGGCTGGTGAACACCGGCATCATTTCGCTGGAACGTTTGGTTGAACTCTGCGCGACCAACCCGGCGCGCATTCTGAAACTCCAGGATCGCGGCAGTCTGAGCGCCGGTGCACGCGCCGACGTGACGATCATCGATCCCGAGATGACCTGGATCTTCGATGTCTCACGATCCAAATCGAAGAGCCGCAACACTCCTTTCGGCGGATATAGCTTCCGAGGCGGCGCGGTTGCGACCATCGTCAAGGGCCGCGTCGCTTATCTGCATCCCGCCTACTTGCGTCTGCGACGCGGCGACCGGACCGAAGCTGTCGCCAGTTAGTTCGGAGCAAGTATCTTTCGGTTGCTGTCGGCATTTTATAGGTATAGACTTTCTCAAGTCGCGGTCGCACCGAATCTCCTCCATGGTTTGACCCGGCCGAAGATCCCCTTAGAATTGTTCCCCGCAAATCTTAATAAGGCAGTCACGTCCGACTTCAGCTTTTGATTTAAGGCGAAGCGACAAGAGAATTTCAGCTTCCAGTGCCAGAGAACATGATGATGGCGGGTTCAAATCGCAGGAAAACGATCGCGCGGTATGTGATCGCGATTGGTGCGGTGCTGCTCGCCTGGCTGCTGCGGGAAATGCTCACGCCGCTTTGGGGTCCCAACGCCTTGCCCTTCATTTTCTTTTTCCCGGCGGTGGTATTGGCCGCGTGGTATGCGCGTTTGCCGCTGGCGATCCTCTCTATCGGACTGAGTACCGTAGCGGCAAATTACTATTTCATCGAGCCGCGACACACACTCTGGATAAGCAATCTTGGAGAATTCGTCGGGTTACTTTCTTTTGTTTGCGCTTCCCTGGTAACTGCGATCGCCATCGAATCCATGCACCGCGCCAACGCTCGCGAGCGGCGGGCCACGGAAGAAGCGCGTCGGCTGGACACTCAGTCAGCACATCTGGCCGCGATCGTCACCTCATCATCGGACGCGATTGTCTCAAAGACTCTCAACGGCGTCGTCACCTCCTGGAATGACGGGGCGCGGTTAATGTTTGGTTACACCGCATCGGAAATGATCGGCCAGCCAATTCTTCGATTAATTCCGGAAGAGTTGCAGGGCGAAGAAGACTTCATCCTCTCGCGCCTGCGGGCTGGTGAACGTGTCGAGCACTTCGAGACTGTGCGCATGCACAAGAACGGAACGCGACTGGACGTTTCGTTGACCATTTCTCCGATTAGAAATAGCGAAGGCACGATTATCGGCGCGTCCAAAATTGCGCGAGATATCACGGATCGAAAACAGACTGAACGTTGGCTGCGAGAAAACGTTCGTCAGAAAGAAGCACTTTATGCTTTCGTCGATCGGTTGCATCGCTCGACCACGCTGGATGAAGTCTACGACGCCGCGCTGGACGCGATCATTCAAGCGTTAGCTTGCAATCGCGCGTCGATCCTGCTCTACGACAGCGCGGACGTGGTGCGTTGCGTAGGTTCGCGGGGGCTATCCGAACAATATCGAGCAGCGGTGGAAGGCCACACTCCTTGGACACGCGATACCAGGAACCCCAAACCGATTTCGATTGAAGACATCGAAACAGCTGAGGTTGACGAGGCTCTGAAACAGGCTGTTCGCCAGGAAGGTATACGGTCGCTTCACTTCATTCCATTGGTTTTGGGTTCAGAACTCATCGGCAAGTTCATGACCTATTACAACGTTCCCCACGCCGCCACGAAAGAAGAGCTCGATTTGGCCGTAAGTATCGCGCACCAGCTCGCCTTTGGCATTTCTCGGAAACGAACGGAAGAAGCACTGCGGCGCAGCGAGCACGAACTTGCAGATTTTTTCGAGACTGCATCTCTGGGCCTCCACTGGGTCGATGCAAACGGGATCATCATTCGAGCGAATCGCTCGGAATTGGAGATGCTCGGGTACACGAGTGAGGAATATCTCGGCCGGCACATCAGTGAGTTTCACGTCGATCGGAGCGCGATCGATGAAATCCTTGCCAAATTGACACGTGGCGAACTGATTACCGATTTTCCTGCTCGCCTCAGGTGCAAAGACAATTCCGTGCGCGATGTGATCATTAATAGTA